>NZ_JBKHUP010000079.1:0-39945 GCF_046565525.1 Coleofasciculus sp.
AGTGATTTTGCTCTAGATGACAGCCCATTTACTGAGGCAGATTATCAAGAAGAATCGAGTGATTTTGCTCTAGATGAAAGACCATTTACTGAGGCAGATTATCAAGAAGAATCGAGTGATTTTGCTCTAGATGACAGCCCATTTACCGAGGCAGATTATCAGGATAACTTTGAGGAATTTTCACCAGGGGCGTCTGAGGATGATACGGCGGCAACGTTTGTCATGCCCCCCGGTAGCATCCCTGAATTTGAAGGTTCTGAGGAGGATCTCTCACCATCTTATGAGTCCGAATCCCAGTTCGACCAAGACTTATCGGAAGTGGATCGGGAAATGGAGGGTTGGCATGAGGAATCTATCGACGAGTCATATCAGACAGATTACCCCGTTTATGAAGACGAAACCCTACTGATGGATTCAGGGGAGTTGGGGGAGGCTTTGCCAACGGATACAGATGAGTTTGACTATTCAGGAGCACAGACGGATGAAGCGATTGAGGCATTTGACGCAAGTGAGTACACTCAGGACGAGCCAGACTTTGATCAAAATGGATTTAACGCTCCCGATCAGTTTGACTTTGAGAGCTTTGACGATGCTTTCACCATGGATGAGATAGCTGACGCTGATGCCGAAAGCTTTTCAGAACTTGAAGAAAATCAAAATACTCAAGAGGGGTTTTTAGACGTTTTTGATGTATTTGAAGATGATTTAGGCTCTCTTCCCGATTTTGCTATAGACGATCAGGATGAATTATCTGACCCCGGTGCGAGGGAATCAGATTTTGATGTCTTAAGTAACAGTGGGGTAGTACCATCAGCAGGTGAAGGTGCGGGAGTTAGGGAAAATGGCGATGCCGTCCGAGATGGTTTAGCCGCTCATCAGAAATCTGCTCAGGGGTATCGCTCAATCGATAGTGATGAAGAAATATTCAGTCTTGGTAACTCAACTGAACAACTCCCAGTTTTTAATCAGACCAAAGAGGGGGGACATGAACCTATCGTTAATGTTGATCAAGGATGGCTGGCTCCCTTTGAAAATGCTTCCCTCAACCATAAACAGTGGATTACATCTTTTGCCGCAGGGATTGCCTCCGCTTTTGTGGTTGCCTTAGTGAGTTTTTCGGCACAAAGTATTACTGCCCGAAGTGCAATATCCGAAGGGCAAGCTCAAGGAGCGATCGCAAATCTCAAATTCGCCCATGCTTTAGCCAGTGGTGCGGCATTTGCTGCCAGTTTTGGCATTACCCTATATCTGGGTCGGATCACCACTCGCCAGATTCAACAGGTCACAGCAGATTTACAAACCCAGTTTGACTCCGTTGCTCAGGGGAATCTTAATGTCAGTGTCCCCATCTACTCCGAGGGAGAACTAGGTCAGCTAGCTTCGGGTTTCAATCAGATGGCGCGAGTGATCCTAACCACCACCAGCGAAGCCACCCGAAAAGCTGAAGAACAAGAACAAGCCAAAGAAGACCTGCAACGCCAGGTGATTCGATTGCTTGATGATGTTGAAGGAGCCGCACGCGGTGACCTGACGGTACAAGCTGAAGTAACAGCCGACGTTTTGGGAGCAGTGGCTGACTCCTTTAACCTAACCATTCAAAATCTACGGGAAATCGTCCAACAGGTAAAAGATGCCGCACGTAAAGTAACCAAGGGTTCTACTGAAAGTGCGGCGTTTGCCGGCAGTTTATCCAATGACGCCTTGCGCCAAGCCGAGGAACTGGCGGTTACCCTCAACTCCGTTCAGGTGATGACCGACTCAATCCAGCGAGTCGCTGAAGCCGCCCGGGAAGCTGAGGAAGTCGCCCACACCGCTGCGGATGTTGCTCACAGAGGCGGTCACGCTGTAGAACATACGGTGGCAGGTATTTTACAAATCCGGGAAACCGTCGCAGAAACAACGCGAAAAGTCAAGCGTCTGGCTGAATCTTCCCAGGAAATTTCTAAGATTGTCGCCGTAATTTCGACAATTGCCTCCCGAACCAACCTGTTAGCGCTCAATGCCAGTATCGAGGCAGCTCGAGCTGGAGAGGCGGGTCGAGGATTTGCCGTCGTTGCTGATGAAGTGCGGCAACTGGCAGATCGCTCAGCCAAGGCACTCAAAGAAATTGAGCAAATCGTCATGCAGATTCAAAGTGAAACTGGGTCGGTGATGACGGCGATGGAAGAAGGCACCCAACAGGTTATTGATGGGACTAGACGGGCAGAGCAAGCGAAACAGGCACTGGAAGATATTATTCAAGTGTCCAATCGCATTGATACTCTGGTGCGGGCAATTAAAGCGGATACAGTTGAGCAAACCGAAACATCCCGTGCTGTTGCCCAAGTCATGCAATCGGTTGAGCTAACTGCCCAAGAAACATCTCAAGAAGCCCAACGGGTGTCCAGTGCCTTGCAAAACTTGGTCGGTGTGGCACGAGATCTACTCAATTCTGTAGAACGTTTCCGTGTGGAATCAAGTGAGAGCCGATAGTCCTTAGACAGTAGAAGGGTCGAAGGGTAGAAGGGTAAGACTCCCTGACAAAGGACAAATGACAAATGACAAAGGACAAATAACCAATGACCGATGAATGAAACCCCCTCCAGTTCTAGCTTAGGATTGTGGACTCTGCGCTTGCTAGCTGCCATTTTATTAGGCGGTCAAGTCATCGTTCATCTTTTGGGTGGTAAAATCCACCGACGCAATACCCTCGATCAAATGGCAGTCGTGGGTCCGGATTCACTAACTATTGCCATGATCACGGCTAGTTTTATTGGTGCCGTGTTTACCATTCAGGTAACGCGAGAATTTATTAACTTTGGGGCAACTACAGCCATTGGAGGGGTTTTGGCACTGGCATTGAGCCGGGAACTTGCGCCTGTTTTAACGGCTGTAGTGATTGCCGGACGAGTCGGTTCAGCGTTTGCGGCTGAAATTGGCACAATGCGTGTGACTGAACAAATTGACGCGCTTTATATGCTCAAAACTGATCCCATTGATTATTTGGTCATTCCTCGTGTCATTGCTTGCTGTCTAATGCTGCCGCTATTGACAATTCTCTCGATTATTCTCGGCATGACGGGAGGCGTATTGATTGCCATTAATTTCTACAATATTCCCCAATCTGTGTTTCTGGATTCCGCCCGGAATTTCCTGGGAATCTGGGATTTGTTTACGGCGATGATTAAAGCCGCTGTATTTGGGATGCTGATAGCCGTCATTGGCTGTAGCTGGGGATTGACCACTACTGGTGGTGCCAAAGGAGTCGGTCAATCCACGACAACGGCAGTCGTCACAGCTTTACTCGCCATTTTCATCACTAACTTTTTTTTATCGTGGCTGATGTTCCAAGGCACAGGCAGTGCGGTTCTGTAATCAGGGGTATATTAAAATAGATCGATTGTGTCGATAAACAACGGAAATTTAGTCAAGTGACCTCTGCTACTTCTTCATCTTCATCAACCCAAACCATCGAACTTGCCCCTAGCTACGCGATTCCTTTGGTATTGGTTGTGGGCAGTATACCTATTGTGCTGCTCCAAATTTGGGTTGGTTTACTCATTGCTCTTTTTGGGTTATTTTTAACGATTCAAGCGGTAACCATCCGTCTGCAATTTACCGAAACCGCATTGGATATCTATCGTTCCCAGACTCTCATTCGCCGTTTTCCTTATAAAGACTGGTCAAATTGGCGGATCTTCTGGTCATCATTTCCAATCCTTTTCTATTTTAAGGAAGTTAATAGCATCCACTTCTTGCCCATTTTATTTGATTCCAAGCAGCTTAAACTGTGCTTAGAGGAGCGCTGTCCCCAGATTCGAGATTGATTTGTGATATGCCTTGCTAAATTAATGCTTAGGCTTGAGAACACCTTTGATCGAAGGCTCTCTTGCCAGGTAACTCACCCTTGCGAATAATCCCACCGTTTAGGGGTTGGGAGTGTAAATCATTATTCAGATACTAATTAATTATTCGATGAATTCAGACGAACCACAAAGCCAGGAATCCAATCCAGAACAACAACCAATCCTTGAGGTATTTGATGAAAAATCTCCAGAGCAAAAACCCGAAACAGAAAAACCTGAGCCCTTAATCGAACTATCTGACCAATCTGACGTGACACAACCACAAGCTGACAATTCAAAGGCTTTAGACTTACCTGCGCCAGATGATGATAATCAGATGACGCCATCAAGTGATCAACAGGAAACAGTGGCGAATTTCACTCAAAGGATAGCTGACCTTGAGTGGCAAGAACAGCAGTTGAGGCAAAAAATTGCCCAGCTACAAGCCAGCCAGAATCAGATTTTATCGGATCAGTTGACCAAAACCCAAGCCACCATCCAACAAATGCTCCAAGAAGGGTTAAGCGAATTAGAGCAGCGCAAGCAAGCCCTTTTGATTTCTGTGGAGCAACTGGAACGCCGCCGAGAACGCATTCGCACGGAAATGCGAACCACATTTGCTGGGGTGTCTCAAGAATTAGCCATTCGGGTGCAGGGTTTTAAAGACTATTTAGTTGGCAGTTTACAAGACTTGGTTGTGGCGGCTGAACAGTTGGAATTAGCAGAACCGACGGCAGAATCGTTCCAACCTAGGATGGATGAACCACAGCCGCCAGCTTCTTCGCCTACACCCAAATTTGCTGAACAGGCGTTTCAAGATCAGATCCGGCAAATTCGGGACATTATTGACCAATACCGCAAGATGCCAGATTATTATGGTCCGCCTTGGCAATTGCGGCGCACGTTTGAGCCAATTCATGGGGAGCGAGTGTCCAATTGGTTTTTTACTCAAGGGGGGCGTGGGGCGATTCGCACCATCGGTAGCCGCTTGCAGAATATTTTGGTCGCCTCCGCCGTGATGTCTGTGCTGCGGACGCTTTACGGTGATCGACTACGAACCTTGGTTCTTGCCAATAGCCCTGAACGGCTGGGAGAATGGCGCAGAGGATTGCAGGATTGTCTAGGCATTTCCCGCAGTGATTTTGGTCCGGAACGGGGGGTGGTTTTATTTGAGGAAGCATCAGCCCTGGTGCAAAAAGCTGATCGGTTGATGACCCAGAAGCAACTTCCTTTAATCATTGTTGATGAAACAGAAGACCAGATTCGTCTTTCAATTCTGCAATTTCCTCTCTGGTTAGCCTTTGCTCCCGATCCTCAGCAAATGAATAATTATTAATAATATATAGCGACTCTAAATGAGTTGTGAAAGGTGAGCATCTTGAAACCCAGGCATAGCAAAGATCTCCTTGGGGAAAATTGCCACAACCTATTTAGAATTGCTATAGGATGCTTAATGATTCTTGACTTTTTCATATTGACAAGTATTGCTGGAATTATGACAATCGAAAGTTGACAGAACTTACGCAACTGTCACAGGCGACTCCAGGAACGGTGTTTTAACCGGCTTCGGAGTATCCTTTGAGAATCCTTGGTTATTTATACCAAGGAGAAGTCAAGCGCGAACAACTGTCATAGTCAATGTAAAAGAAAGAAGATAAATACTATATCAGACCGTTGTAAATTGTGCCTGTTGAAGGCAAAAATTTTTGCTTAAATGCAAAGGAGATATTCAACTTAATGAGTATTCCAATTCAAGTTTCACCAGCGACGAATGATCTGACCCTATCCATGGATCAGACCTTCGCCGAAGTGGTGAAGGTAACTATCCCGAAATCTGGGGTAGTCCCGAAAGTGGATGCCTATTTTCTCGCCGACACAACGGGTAGCATGAATAATGCGATCGCGGCGGTCAAGAGCGGCATCCTCGATGCTATGACCAGAATCCAGGACTTAGGGGCAGATGTCTGGTTCGGGGTTGGCGACTACAAGGACTTTCCGGCTCCGGTTGCCGACGAACATCCTTACGGATTCGCCCACCAATGTAGCCTGATCGCCGATATCGCCGTCGTCAAAGCCGCGATCGATGCCTGGACAACCTCCCCCGGTCAGGACACGCCAGAAGCTCAGTTCTATGGACTCGATCAAGTTGCCGAACCACCCGGCGGTAAGATCGGTTGGCGTACAGATGCCAAGCGGATTATTGTTTGGTTTGGCGACGCCGCCGGTCACGACCCAGTCTGCAAAGAAATTTCCAACCTCTCCTACGACATTACCGAGGCATCGGTCACCGCCAAGCTAGTGGCAGAGAAGATCAAAGTGCTGGCGCTTTCCATGGACACCAACTATCGTGCCCCTGCAGGACTCGACGACGATCCCGTAAGATCCTCCAGCGCGTTTAGGTCTAGATGCGGAGAGCCTGGTGGCACCCCTGGACAAGGGAGCCGAATCGCCAAGGCAACGGGTTGCAAGCTAGTCCAAGGTGTCAGTGCCGACACGATTGTGGAGACAATTACCACAGAATTGGCAGCACAGATCACCGCGATTGGGAACGTCAGTCTGGTAGCCAGCGGAGCCACCGCACCATTTGTCGTTGCGATCGCACTACATCCAATGCTGGGAGAAAGATGTCACCTTCAAGGAGCAGTTGTATCTCCAAGGACCAGCCAAACCTGGGAATGACGGGTATCCAAGGTTGCAACGGCGCAGCCAAACTGAATTGCAGACCTGGGTATTGGTTCCAGTCAGTGGAGATCCCGACACTTACGCCATCCAACCCAAGGCATACCCCGAATATGCCTTAGGTCTGATTGGCAATAATTGTCAAAACAGCATCGGTGTGGTTGCCAACCGCACCTGGGGAAAACCAACATTCCATCACTATTGGCGACTGAGCAAGGATTACGTTGGTGGCAATTAAATCTGAGTACAGACAGCTATCTACCAGGGCGGTAAGCTGATATAAACAATAGACATTTGCTGAAAAAGAATCTGAAACTTTGCTCCTGTCTAGGGAAAAGTCGGATTTCAGTAGATGTCTATTTTTTCCCTTAATCTGTGCTTTTATATTAGTTTTTTGTGCCTATAGCTTGATCCTGTGGCAGAATTTAACAGAAGGATTACGAAGACAATTGGCTTGATTTGGCGTTGATTTTTATTTTAGTCCCGCTATTCCCAGAAAATTTATAGTGTTAATTGTGGAGGGTTTGAACAAATGATGCTTGAGTTGAGTTGGATTGGGCTACTGCTGATCACCGCTTACTTACTGGGTTCAATTCCGACTGGATATTTGGCTGGACGTCTGATTAAAGGAATTGATATCCGGGAGGTTGGATCGGGATCGACGGGGGCTACCAATGTTTTGAGAAACCTGGGAAAAGGTCCGGCTTTAGTTGTTTTACTGATTGACGCGGCTAAAGGAGTTGGTGCTGTTGCTTTGGTGCATGGCTTCTTTTACCTAACGGGAACATCGGTGATCCCAGATACCTGGAAACCTTGGTTGGTGGCTGTCGTCGCGTTGGTGGCGATGTTTGGTCACAGCAAATCAATATGGATTAACTTTACGGGAGGAAAATCAGCCGCCACAGGGTTGGGCGTCTTATTGGCTATGTCTTGGTTTGTCGCGTTGAGTGTATTGGTAATCTTTATTGGGGTCGTCAGTTTCTCGCGGTTTGTCTCTCTGGGTTCTATTGCGGCTGCGATCGCGGTTGCTGTTTTGATGATTGTCTTAGCCCAACCGTTGCCTTACCAGATATTTGGGGTTATGGCGGGGCTATATGTTATATTACGACATCAAGCCAATATTCAGCGTCTACTCGCCGGTACTGAACCCCGGTTAGGGCAATCTGTATCACCAGAAGTGATCAGCAGTTAAAACCTTGTTGGTATGAACCTCTCAGGTTAAACCTGATGTGAACTAGGATGGAGATAGTCAGTTTCTTTCCAAGTACCGTGAACCAGTACGATCCTAAACTTGCTCAGTTTAACCTATCAGGCGTGGGCTGTTGGCTCACCCTATTAGCCACATTTTTATTACTGGGAACAGTTGGCTTGGGCTGGCTGGTCAACGGATTCTTAATTCTGATTGGGTTAGCCATCCTAGCGCCAGTCATTGGCTGGGTTGGCTTTCGCTGGTGGTTACAGCGTAACCTAGTTGAGGATAAATGTCCCGTTTGCGCCTACGAGTTTACTGGATTTAATCGTACCGAATGTCGCTGTCCCAACTGTGGCGAATTGTTGAAAGTCGAACAGGGTCAATTTAACCGCTTGACGCCGCCAGGTACGATTGATGTAGACGCCGTAGAGGTTTCAGTGAAGCAGCTTGAGGATTAAGCGAGTTTAAATGGGTATCTCACTCCCTAGGAAAAAACTCCCATCGACTCCTGAAACCAACGCCAGTTCTGTTCTGGCAAGTTCCTTTCTCAAGCAATGACCGGAAATTTGGGTTCAGGCTTCCCGTCCTTCAAGGACGGCTTGGATTTCTGATGTACTTTTTCAGCACTTCAAGAGGGCATCCACCAACAGAAACCGCAAAGTAGCTAGGACTCCAAAGCTTGTTTTTGCTCTCGTTTGTGTATCCAGCTTGTCCATAACGGCGACTAGACACCCCATGCAAGCGCATTAATAATTTGGGATATCGATAACTTAGGGGGATACTCAATTAAAACATGAAATAGTTGTCTAATTTGGCAGACCAACATATAATAAATAACACCATGAAAGCGAGACACAACTACCGAATCTATCCCACGCCAGGGCAACAGAAGTCGTTAGCCCGCTTGTTTGGTTGTGTCCGTGTGGTGTGGAATGATGCACTGGCGCTGTGTCGGCAGTCTCAGAAGTTTCCCAAAAATAGCGAACTGCATGCATATTTGCATCACTCAGGCTAAGAAAACCGTTGAGCGAGAATGGTTGAGTGAAGTCTCAAACATCCCACTACAGCAGTCTATAGCTGATTTAGGTGTCGCCTTCAACAATTTCTTCCAATCCTGTAAGGGAAATAGGAAGGGCAAAAAAGTTAATCCACCCAAGTTTAAGTCTCGCTGTTCTAAACAGACAGCAAGATTCACCAAAGGTGGATTTAAGGTTAAAAAATCCAAGGTTTACTTAGCTAAGATTGGCGACATCAAAACGAAATGGTCAAGACCCTTACCGTCAAAGCCTAGTTCAGTAACAGTTATCAAAGATTGTGCTAACCGCTATTTTCTCAGTTTTGTGGTTGAGGTAGAGCCGGAGATTAGACGGGCTAAAAACCCATCTATCGGGATTGATTTAGGGCTGAAAACTTTTGCCGCTTGCTCCAACGGCTTCATAATCAATAGTCCAGATTCCTCTCGCCTCTACCGTAAACTTAAACGCGCTCAGAGGCGGTTAGCCAAGCGTACAAAAGGATCGAAGCGGCGTGATCGGATGCGACTCAAAGTCGCCAAGCTCAATGCCAAAATCCGGGATAAGCGCAAAGACTTTCTGCACAAGCTATCCACCCAAGTGGTCAACGAAAACCAAGTGATTGCTTTGGAGGATTTGAACGTTGGCGGTATGCTCAAAAACCGTAAGCTATCACGGGCAATTAGCCAAGCTGGATGGTATGAGTTCCGGTCGATGTGTAGCGCCAAAGCAGATAAGTATAACCGCGACTTCGCTGTTATCAGTCGATGGGAGCCAACCAGTCAATGCTGCTCTGAATGCGGTTATCGCTGGGGCAAACTCGACCTATCTGTAAGGACGGTTGTTTGCCTCAACTGCGGCGTAGAACACGACCGGGATGATAACGCATCGACAAATATAGAAAAAGTCGGGGTCGGGCAGATCCACGACTCTAAACGGACGGGGATCGCTTGTAAGACCTCAGTTGAGGCAGTGTGTGGTGAGCCGTCAACCCACCGAGAGTACGAACAGTTATCACTGTTCGACTGGTAGGAATCATCGTCCTTGTAGGGCGGTGAGGATGTCAATACTACTGCCTAATTAAGAGGGTATAACTTTGCCCTCCAGCGCTATCAACGATATAGATACGGTAAGTGCCTTCTTCCCAATATCCAGGTGCTTCAACGGTTTGCCCTGGCGCAGAGGCTAGCACACATTGTCTAGCACTTGCCACAGGTTCACCGGCTGGATTCAATGGCTCAATGATCAGAGCCGATTGACCTGGGCTTTGTACGCTGAACTTTAGAGAACCGAAGTCTTGTTCCAATGTGATTGTATACTGCGGTTGTACATTACCCACTTGGCAATTGTTCCCTTGAACGGAAGTGCCTTGGAGTTCCAGGGCATTAAATCCTGGCGCTAATCTTTGCACAGTCTGACTATGTAGCAACCCTGCGTTCGCTAACAGCATCGCCAACGTGGTTGGCAGAATCATCCACTGTTTTAGTCGTTTCATTATCTTAGGCTCCACTATGGTTTGAGTCATTCTCAAACTCATCGTCTTAAATTAATAGACCGCCTGAAACCGACTCTGTTCCTGTTTGTCAAGTGTCACGCCTTTATCATTCGTCATTAGACAAAGAACTCTTAACAGAGAAAACTCTTTCATCCCTCGCCCCGAAGAATTGCCCAAAACCTTGCCTCAACCTCTAGAATCAAAAAATATAACCTTTTTCTATAACCTAATTCTCTTGGCAGATGGAACCAAATCGAGACGAGGACCAATCCACGCCCGTGGGCAATCCCTTTCAACCGCCTTTCTATAACACTTATCCGATGAAAAGACGGTTCAATCAAATCACTGCTTGGTTTAACAACCTGCCTAGCGTTGGTAAAGTTATTGTGGTGATTGTCGGCGGGAGCCTGGGTCTATCCCTACTCAAGAGCGTTTTCCAACTGATTACGTCACTGATTAGCCTTGCCCTATTGGGAATAATCCTCTACGTAGTGTATAAATTTTTCATTACCCCTAAATCTCCCCAATAATTACCCACCCTTTATCCTCGTCGCGTGAGAGTTGAATATGACTAGCCCTACCATAAAACAAGTCAATAATCAAGCGGTTAGTCGATCATTTTCACTGCGACTAAACCGGGCGTTCCCGATGATGACCCGGCGGTTGGCAGCCGTGGTTCTGGAAGTCTCGTTCGTGGCGGCGAGTGCGGTCATTCCGTACAGTATCGGCGAGTATGCCAAAGACCATTCCCCGGCTGAACCCGTTCCCATAAACCCTGTGGTTGCGGCTACAGAAGAGGCGATCGCGAAAACTCTAGCCTATCCACGAGCGCGGTTAAATCGCCAAGTTGCCCCCCTGACCAACTTGTTCTGGTGTGGGGCAATTGTTATGCCTGTAGTGGTGGTCAGTTGGCAGCTTTATCGATTGGGGAAAACCGGGCAAACCACGCCCAAACAGTGGTTAAAGCTGCGGGTGGTGACACCGATGGGAACACCACCGGGATTGATCCGGGCGGTTTGGCGCGAGGCGGTAGGACGGTGGGGATTGCCCCTGGGTACAGCCTATCTGCTTTGGCGTTATACGGGCGCATTTCCCGACTTTGGCATCTTATTAGGACTCGCGGGAGTCATGCTGCTCGTGGAACATGGCAGTGGTTGGATTCACTCACGACGCCGCACCCTACACGATCGCATGGCAGGAACATTCGTGGTGAATGCGGCTCAGGGATTGGACTCTGGGTCCTTTAACGGCGGGCGATCACCCAGTCGGGATCACTCGGTTACCCTAGAATTTAACAACGGCTGGCATCAACATAGCGAAGCATCAACCAATGATCAGCCCAGTCATCCATCCGTAACCACCATCGTCCTCACCTCCCAATCCCCATCCCGACGAGTTCCCAATCTGTGGTGGTGGATGCGCCGCAATCCAGGAGCAACCTTGCTGATTCTCTCGTTTGCGGGAATGGCATCGGTTTTGGGTACCTTTGTCGGGACTCAGGTGTATATCCAACGTCAGGCAAATTGGCGAGAATTTAACCAGCAGAATAACCAGGTATTTCTGGCGCTGGTTAAGCAGTTGAGTTCTACCTCAGCCACGGCTTTAGAAGAACGACAGGCGGCAATTCTGGCGCTGGCAAGGCTGGATGATCCCCGTGCTGTGCCATTTCTGGTGGATTTATTGGGACAGGAAAAAACGCCGAGCCTGATTGATACCCTACAGCAAGCTTTGGTGAGTAAAGGTGCTGAAGCCCTACCGCCTCTACAACGGTTGAATCAGGCGCTACAAAATGATCGAGACACATTAGCCCGTCGGGGAACGCCGGGAGAGCAGCAGTTAGTTGCATTACGACAACGAGCAACCAATCGCGCGATCGCGAAAATTCTCACCATTTACAGCAGCGAACTGCACGACGCGGATTTGAGTCGCACTGACTTGAGTCAAATGGACACCCTTTCTGTTCAATTTACCTTAGTTTTAGATAACCTCGACCTAGCCGGAATTAATTTCCGTTCCGCCACATTAACTGGGGCGAGTTTCCAGAATAGCCGTTTTTATGGAGCGGGTGCGGATCAGCGCTGGGGTACGTTTGATGATTGGATTGCGGATTTGAGTGGGGCTGAATTCAAGGAAGCGGATTTAACCGGGGCAAATTTAAACAATGTTTTGATGGCTCGCACGAATTTGATCCGGGCAATTCTAAATCGGGCAAATTTAGCTGATAGCTATCTCATTGCTGCGAACTTCAGCAGCGCTCAACTGATTGGGGCGGATTTAAGGCGAGCGGTATTAGAAAATGCTAGCTTGACGGGGGCGAATTTGGGAGAGGTAAAGGCGTCTCTGGTGAATTTACATGGGGGGAGTCTTGGTCAAGTGAGTGCTGTTGGCGGAGATTTCAGCTTTGCGGATTTGAGCCAATCGAATTGGCAAGGGGCTGATTTATCAGGAGCAAATTTCAGTCATGCTAAGTTACAGGATGCTGATTTGAGTTCTACGAAATTGGTTCAGGCGAATTTGAATAAGGCTCAATTGCAAAATGCCAAGCTACAGAATGCCAATTTGAGTGCGGTGGATTTACGGGGGGCGAATATTACGGGAACGGATTTCCTGGGGGCGATGTTTGCCACAGCGACACCGATTAAGTCAGATCAGTTTATCACACAACCTCCAGCAACAACGTCGGGGGCGCAAGTGCAGGGGGTGAATTTTGCCCGGGCTAAAAATTTAGATACCAATCAATTGCAATATATCTGTAGTAATGGGGGGCGTCATCCCGAATGTCCATGATTTGTCATTAGTCAAGGGTATTAACAACCTGTGGGGGCGACCCGCTTGCATCAATTAATAACACCAGAAATAGGGCGGGTTTACATAAGTTACTCGTTTTTGCTGACATGTTATCGGTAAAACCCGCCCCTACAGACCATCGGGTCGCCCTTTCCTCACATTTTGATGCCAAAGGCTGTTATTAGGGGTGAGGCGGGTAATAAAAAACAGTGAGATTGTATCACGATAAATCCACTTAAATCAGGGCAAAGATGAGAATTGAGGAGTGACTAAAATGAGCGAATATGATTCGCCATGGAAGGAAAGTATTTCGCTATATTTTCGGGAGTTTTTGAGTTTTTTCTATCCACAGATAGAAGAGGACATTGATTGGGAACGAGGATTTGAATTTTTAGACACTGAGCTACAACAGATCAAGCGAGAGACAGAAACGGGTAGGAGAGATGCGGATAAATTGGTGAAAGTCTGGCGTTGTAGCGGGGAGGAGCAATGGGTTCTTGTCCATGTAGAGGTGCAATCACAGCGTCAAAGTGAGTTTAGTGAACGGATGTACTTGTACCACAGCCGGATTTTCGATAGGTATCGTCGCAGTGTGGTGAGTTTGGGGATACTCGGCGACGAGCAACCGGGTTGGCGCCCCAGTCGGTATGAGCGTGAATTGTGGGGTTGTCGGGCAATACTGGAATTTCCGGTGGTGAAACTGCTAGATTACAGTATGGATGAGCTTGCGAGTAGTCAAAACCCATTGGCGGCGATAGTACAAGCGCACCTTTCTGCCCAAGTTGCAGGGAAAGATGTTGGGGTTGGATATGAAAGCAAGCTGTCTCTGATTAAGAGTTTATATGAGCGGGGGTATAAGCGAGAGGATATCGTTCAATTATTTCGATTAATCGATTGGTTTATTGCCCTACCGAAGAGAGAAGAGGATCGATTGTGGCAAGAAATACAAACGTTAGAAGAGGAGAGAAAAATGCCTTATATTACCAGTGTTGAACGAATCGGAATCAGGAAAGTCCAACAAGGAAATATTATTCGTATACTTGAAGTTCGGTTTGAAGATATTCCGCAGAAATTGAGGGAATTAATTGGGAAAGTAGAGAATCTTGAGGTGCTAGGTACTCTTCTGGTTCAGGCGGTGACAACCCAATCCTTAGAGGTATTTGAATCGATTGCGAATCAATATGTTACGGAGGAGGAGTCGGAAGTGGAGAACCCAGAGCCGAGTTCGGGTGAAGGGGCGAATGGAAGTGAAACAAAGAGTTAGGTTTTCTTGATTAAGAATTTGTGCGATCGCGAATATGAAGGAGAGGATATCATCCAATTATTTCGCTTGTTCGACTGGTTTATTGCTCTATCTGGGAGCGAAGTGTAGCGATTGTGGCAAGAGATAGAGATACAAAGGTTAGAAGAGGAGAGGAAAATGCCTTATATTACCAGTGTTGAACGAATCGGAATAAGGAAGGGGTTACAGCAAGGAAAACAAGGAGCTATTATTCGTATACTTGAGGTTCGGTTTGAAGATATTCCGCAGGAATTGAGGGAATTAATTTGGAAAACAGAGGATTCTGATATGCTAGATACTCTTCTGGTTAAGGCGGTGAAAATACAGTCATTAGAGGCATTTGAATCTGTGGCGAATCAATATGTTACGGAGGAGGGATCGGGATTGGAGAACACAGAGCCGAGTTCGGGTGAAGGGGCAAAAGTAAAATAAATTACACCCTCTCTAATTGTAGAAAATGTACGTGACCCAAACAATCACCTGCAACAATAGTAACTCCATCTTCAGCTACAGCACAGGCTGAAAAAATTCTATCCCCTTTAAAATAGCAAACCATTTGTCCGCTGGTTAAATCCCAAACTTTCACAGTAAAGTCTCTAGAGCTAGAAATTGCGAACTTTCCATTTGCTGTAACTGATACTGATTGCACTGCATCCCTATGACACCCTAAGATGTACAGTTGACTGCTACAAACTACATCCCATACCTTCAAAGTACAATCATTAGAAGCAGAAACAGCTTTCTTCCCATCTGCTGTAATAGCTATTGACCTTACCCAATCAGTATGAGCGGCTAACGTAGACAGTTTTTCATCAATATGTAAATCCCACACTTTCAATGTTTTATCAGCAGAAGCAGAAACCAGCCATCGCGTATCTTCTGTAATTGCCACTGATGTAACCGACCAACTATGACCAGTCAAGGTACGTATTTCATGGCCACTCGCTAAATCCCAAACTTTAATTGTACTGTCAGTAGAACCAGAAACAACCAATTTTTCATCTGCTGTCACTGCCACTGCGCGTACTTCACGTTTATGCCCTACCAAAGTATGCAATGTACGACCACTCGCTAAATCCCAGACCTTTAATGTATGATCATCAGATGCGGAAACTATCCATTGCTTATGTGGTGCAATTGCTACCGCCCAGACTTCGCGACTGTGACCTCTAAAGGTGTTTAGTTCACCACCACTAGCTAGATCCCAGACCTTAATTGTGCCGTCAGTAGAAGCAGAAATAGTCAGCTTTCCATCTGCTGTCACTGCTACCGCGCTGACCAAATCTGTATGTCCTACCAAGGTGCGTATCTCATGACCATTAGCTAAATCCCAAACTTTCAGAGTGCAATCACGGGAACCAGAAACTATCCACTGTCCCTCTATCGTTACTGTAACCGCAACTGCCCTCACTATATCATCGTGTCCCCTTAGAGTTTTCAGGTTCTCACCGCTAGCTAAATCCCAAACTTTCAAAGTACAGTCGTCAGAGGCAGAAACAGCTATCTTTCCATCTGCTGTAATCGCCACTGCCCAAACCGATTCGGTATGACCTGTTAATGTGCTTAGTTCATCACCACTAGCTATATCCCAGACTTTCAATGTATGGTCATAGGAGGCAGAAACAACTAGATTTCTATCGGCTCCATCTGCTGTAACTGCTACTGCACTAATCCAGTCAGTATGTCCTTCTAATGTACGCTGCAAAGAATTGCTAGATGTTGTAAAGCTAGAACTCAAGGGGCGTAGCCAAGGGGTAGACTTGCACTGCCTAGCATGTTCTAGCATTTCCTGTATTTCTGGAGCTTCACAGCTAGACAAGTGACCCCAGAGTTGTTCGATTAGTTGCGTCTTATCCTCAGCTAAAATATGTGCCGATAGCCGAAGCGCACCTTGAATTAATTTTATAACATATAAGTTAAAATTAACTTTTTTATCAGTGGTTATGTACTCAGGATTGAAATCAAAATCATAATCTTCTATTAAGAGCTGTACTCCCAAGGCAGAAATCTTAGTATCAATATACTCAAAGTGAGTTAGTAATTTGTATAAATCCTCCCACCGTTTCTCATCCTGTAAATGTTCTGGATAATACCGCAAAGCATAATGACTTTGGTATTTTTGCCAACGGCTACAATAGTCAATCAAATCCTGCAAAGCATCCTCAGCCTCATCACCTAAATGTGCAGCAAACGTTGTCCCCAATAATGGGTGTGCAAAAGCATAAACATTGTCTGCTGTAATTCTCATCCAGCGCGTTACCTGCCAACATAAATGCATCTGCCGTAATTGGCGATCGCGCATTTTTGTCACGGCTTTAATATCCTCTTTGGTTAGTGCGCCTTTCGCTACTGCCAATATTGCAAAAAACTGCCACCGTTCATCTGGTAAATCGAGTTCGTCTAAGCGTTTTATCTGTTGCTGCACATACTCCTCAAAATCCTGGGGCGCATGGCGTGCGCCCGATCTAAACGGGAGCATGTCAGGTTTGCACAAAATGGCCAAGTTAACCAACTCTCGTTGGGTTTCGTTGCTCAACCCAACCTACAACGATGACATGCGCCCATCTCAACGGCGTGCGCCCGATCTAACCATAAATCTATCCCACCATTTTAGCTGTGTCAGTCCAGTAGCATCGGTTAAGGAGATGTTAGCTAAGTCAGCCTGAGCCGAAATAGCGTTCCTTAGTCTGACATCAGCGCAGCCCCTCTCAATCCTCTGATTGTCGGTTAGCACAACTGATATCGAGCCTCTAAAACTGGCGTTAAAGAAGTTGGGAGAAACCCTTGACCCTATAGCAGCTTTAACCTTGCTTCCGCTCTGCCTTGAGTTAACCTACACGCTATTAGTAAAAGTCGTCTTTAACAACGGTAGAATCATTCAGATTCTGACCCAAAAAACTATATTCCCAAAAAGTCTTGTTCACTGACGTTTTATCCCGTTGGTATTAAAATTTTTGTGTATCCTGGTTATACATTACATAACTTTATTTAATTTGTCAAGGAAAAATTTTACTTTTTTTCCCTTTTCCTCAACGCGGAGCCAAACCCAAATTATCATTGATTTTCTCGATACCTTGTATCGGAACTTCTCTATGAGTGCAATTCTAAAACTGCCATTTTTATTTTTAGCTCCTGTCGCCACATGCCAAAACTCGACACAATTGTGCGATGTGACTTGTAGCTGATGTTAATCATTTTTAAGTTTCCGCAAAGCGTTTTTCACAAAAGAGTGTAGAACTATTTACCCTTATCCGGCAGTCAAGTTTTTCATCAACCTATTGCTGCCAAGTCTCTAGGATATAACCTTGTTCAAATAAGTCTTTTAGAAGTTTGAGCTTTAAGCAGCTTAGTGTAAGCAATAGGTATTACCAGGGGCCAAAATACAGCAGCAACAATTAACGTCACCCAGGAGAGGACTTTTTGTGGCTCAGATAAAGTCCTCATATCATCAGCCAACTCAAACCAAACGGTAAATAAATGAGCTGCTATTGTTCCGTAAATAATACCTACACAGTAAATCATTGATTACGCATCTCCTACTGCAAAATATCAAAAGTAGAATACAGATTTTTGCTAATCTACTCAGTACAATTAGCGAATCAAGCTTTAATATAAATATTCCTTTAGGTGGTAGACATCAGTATATGTACGGAAATTACCTACGCCAATTGGCGTAGAAGGGATACGACAGTGCGATCGCTCAACTGGGGGATTGATACTCGCCGGATTTGCCACCCGTCTTACTCAACAGGCGGATGGATTCAATTTGAATCGATTTCTCCAAGGCTTTTGCCATATCGTACAAAGTAAGAGCAGCAACAGACACAGCTGTCAAGGCTTCCATTTCTACCCCCGTTTCGGCTTTTGTCGTCACAGACGCCTGAATCTGATACCCCGGTAGTTGAGAATCAGGTTGGATGTGTACCTCGACTTGGTGTAGGGGTAAGGGATGACACAAAGGAATCAAGTTAGCCGTCTGCTTGGCTGCCATAATTCCCGCGAGTCTGGCGGTGGCTAAAACGTCTCCTTTCGGCGCATTACCTGTCTCAATCGCTTGAAATGTCGCCGTTTGCATCCGTACTTGAGCCGCTGCGACGGCTTGGCGACGGGTAGCGGGTTTGCTGGAGACATCGACCATTTGGGCTTGACCCTGAGAGTTTAGATGAGTAAGGGATGATTTTTGGGAATACTCTTGCGTCATTGGATAAAGATGTGATATTCTAAGTAATCGGTGAAGAGATCACAGCTAGGGCTTGTAGCTCAGTGGACTAGAGCACGTGGCTACGGACCACGGTGTCGGGGGTTCGAATCCCTCCTAGCCCGTTAAATTAAACGACTGACTAAAGCAGGTGTTCCCAAGAGTGCAGCTATCATTGCCAGGGAACACTGTTTAGGCAATTGGTTATCAATTTAAGGCGGGACATACTAGCTGAACAGAGGTTTTAGGTTTTTCTATCTCGGCTTCAGTCAATCCAAGCCCCCCAATACACTATATAATATACCCGCTTACTCCTTCTCTCCAAGCTAAAACTAAACACCTAACACCTTCTCACAGATCAATGTCCCGCCTTAGTTTGGTAGCCGCATTGGGAAACTTGAGTTTAGAGATAGGGTTATCTGATGAGGAATCGAACAGTGAAAATACAAACCAAGCGATGAGAGTCATAACCAGATGTTCGCCACCATCTTCCAAAAGACCCATAAAGTCATTTAAAAGTTTTATAGACAAGGATTCGAGCATAATATGAGCCATGTCTGTGACAATTCCAAAAAAAGCTAATAAGAATAACAAGGTAATCATGTATTTTGACACTTGTTTCGCCCTAGAGTTACTGAATCGATAGGTAATAGCAATTAAAATTAGAAAAAACAAACTTACCGAAGTTGACACTAATAATTCACCTAAATCGACTGACCGTAAGTTAAAAATAGCAGGGAAATTTAGCTTATCGCTAATTATTTTTCCTCCAATTTCATGAATTTGAAAATAATCATCTAATAATAAGTAAAAAAATAGAAGAGACCAAGCGGCATAGACTGATACATGATTTTTTAGGGCTAAAAATAAAAATAAAAGCGCGATCCAGTATTCTTTTATATACTGAAAAACTTCAGGGTATCCCCTATCCATTTCAAGGGAAAAAGATGAATTACTCGTCAATTTAGTTGTCTTATAAATAATATGCAAAGCAATAAAAAGAATGTCAGTGGCTAAAAGTAAGGATAAAAGCCGACTTGACCAATTGTTTAAGTTTATTTTCATGACAACTTGGTGAGGTAGAGCAAAAAATCAGGATGTCAGCGCTAGCGACCTCTCAATTTCGCGTTGAGTCGTTATGTGATGTAAATAACACATGTAGTGTAATGTAGACTACAACTACTTAGCAACCTCCTCGGCAGTATGTGCTACATCAGTCGCTAGCAGTATCCTTGTAGGGAAGGAATCAATAGAGTATCCAATATTTTAGACAGGGATGGGAAAAATACACACGAACCATGCCACTGGTGACAACGATAGCTAAGCCCGATGGTATCATCGGCACCCAAATTCCTTGGATAAAGATCACATAAGAGCAGCCATAGAGAACACTCAGCATTCCGGCGACTGCCAAACCCAGCAACAGAGGGGAACGGAAACGCCAACTGATCAGACCTGCCACAACAGACCAAGCGCCAATCCAAACATATTCAGCCCACTCGGACCACCACACCAATAGAGGACGCCCATCCTTAACCGCACTGATAATTTGACTCGTCATCTGGGCTTGCAGAAATACCCCAGCCGCCTCAGGTCGGTTGCTTTGATTGTAAGGAGTTGCATGAATATCGTGAAAGGTTTTATCAACAGTACCAATGAAAACCAGGCGGTCTTTGACCAATTCAGGCGTTAATTTATTCTCATAAAGTACCTCTTCTAACGTATAAGCAGGCGCGATCGCTTCTACTGAACCCGTAGCCCGATAATTCAGCAAGATTTGATAACCCCCAGCATCGGTATTCTGATACCCTCCACTATTGCTTTTTAGGGTCGGGAAAACAACCTGACCAATCTGCAAGTCATTGTTTTGAGTCAATTGAGCTGTAATGCCCTCATCTTCTAAGTACCGCAAAGCCATGACTAAACTCAGAGAATTACTGATTTGACATTCAGATTGCTCAGGAGGCGCTAAACCCAAAAGATGACGACGCACAACGCCATCTGGGTCTGGTGTTACATCACTAAACCCGACTCGTTCGGGTAAGGAGTCTACAGGAATATCTGGAGGGGGCGCAATTCCCGGATTATCGGTTGTATCCCCCACCTTACAAACCGTTATTAAACGGTTGTCTTGCCGGAAACGATTGGCTAAATTACGATACTCAGGTTCTACCGGAAAATCGCGATAAAGATCTAAAGCAATAACTCGCGGTTGGTATTGGGCTAACTTTTCCAGGAGTTGAGCCAGTTTAGCATTGGTCAATGATAACCCTTGCCGTTGGGCAGAGGATTGAGCTTGAACATCACGACCTGTAATCGTAATCATCAGCAGGCGTGGGTCAGGACTTTCCTGTTGAGGACGGATTTGCATAAAGTGGTCAAACGCCTTCATTTCCAGAGGCTGTAGCACACCCACCAAACCGACACTCATTGCCATACCTGCACCCGTCAGACTTGCCAACAGTTGAAGACTCCGAGATTTCCAAGATCTGGGTTTTTGGCACTGTCGTTGCTGCTTGTTGAGGTATTGCAGTTCAAAAATCGGAGCTTTGCCAATACCCTTTAAGTAGTGATTGCCACGGGAAACAATGCTTAAGTTGGTAATTCCCGCCTCGTAAATCAAGTCTGTTGTCACTTCCGACAGCAGAATTTGTCCCCCATGGGCGAGTGAGGAAACCCGAGCCGCGTAGTCAACTTCCTCGCCAATAAAATCATCACCGTCGGGTAAGGGACTCCCCGTATGCATACCAATTCTGACTTGTAAGGAACCCAGGGGAGTATCAATGGGTTCATGGGTGTGACTAAGTTGCAGCGCCACCGCCCACTGAGCCGCTTGAGACGCATTGGCGAAAACCACAAAGTAAGCGTCACCTTCAGTCTTAACTACACGCCCTCCGTAAGCCACTAAATTCGCTTCAACACGCTGGCGATGAGGTTTGAGAATCGTGTCAAAGTAGAGGCGATTGCGGCTGGTGATGTCATTTCCCTTCAAATATTTTTTGACAGCGGTAGAATTAACGAGGTCTGTGAATACCATGGTTACTACATGGTCAGAGATGATAACGTGTTTATCGATTACGGGTTGCATCACAGATCAATCATTCGCTGTTGAGAAGGTAAGCACGCTTATGAACCCTGGTTTGCTTAACTTACTGTTTACATTACAGTTATCAACAATTTGAAAATGAGACAGGAGTATTAAGTTAAGTAATGATGAAGACTTTGTAAACTGAAGATGAAGACTTTGTAAACTTTTTAAAAATGTCAGGTAAATGTTGAAGGTGAACCCCCATTGCCGCAAGTCTTACTTATAATAGTCCGTCTATTGCACCCAGAGGATAGGGGTCAAGTTGGTGAAAAATTATTGATGGCGAGAGAGAGTGTGTCTAAATCATTTTGGAAATAATTAACCCTGACTGGGTATGCTTTTGATCCCTGTTTTTTTTCGCCTCCTTTAGGTTGGCTAGATCACTGGATAAACTGTATAATGGACTACAGGAAAAGAATTGTTTCCGTTTTTACCGTTTGCTGATTGCCCTATTCTATTGAACAATTTAAAAGGTAAAATCCGCTTATAGATAATAGCAGATATCAGGAAGGGTTTCAAAAAGATAAATAAAAGTAATGAAACTTTGGTAGAGAAATTAATCGATGGTTTCTAGGGAACATCGTATTTAAGCTTATCCTAGTCAACTACAATAAATTGATTTTTGGATAAAAATATCCATTAATAATGTATAGTTTCATGACTAAAATGAGAAAATTGGGTAGGATGAAGGTCAAATAATCGCCCCAATGCACTGCTGAAAGGAAATAAACGGCATGAGCGTATCGGCAATAGAGACGTTTCTTAAGAAGTAGAGACGTAGCAGGCGACGCCTCTACTGGAGGGTAAAGCCAACAACTACCGACATTGTAAAACCATGTCCTCTTTCCGAAGTAAAGGCTCCGACTCCTTGTGAAGGAAGAATCCCCGGAAGCCAGCGCGAAGCGTTTAGTGGCGCGAGGTCAATCCCGAATTTGGACAGGCATAATTAGGTAGGTCATTTTTAAGCCACCCAGAGGCGTGAGAATCACTGGGGTATTCGCCGCATTGATTTGTAGTTGAATATCTGAGGTAGACAGTGCCTTTAAGCCATCGATTAAGTACTTTACATTAAAAGCAATCTCTATACTTTCACCCGTAACTTGTGCTGCTAGGGACTCAGTACCACTACCAACATCTTGAGTGTCCACAGTCAGAGCAATTTTTTGCGCGGACTCGTCAATATCAAACTTGACGATATTATTCTTCTGATCAGCCAATACGGCAATTCGCTCAACTGCACTCAGTAATTGACGCCGATCAATAGCCACCTGGCGTTGAAACTGGCGGGGGATGAGTTGGCGATAAGCCGGATATTGTCCTTCTAACGTCCGACTGGTCAAGCGATGATTACCACCTTGGAAGATAATTTGACCCACCTCAAACCGCAAGGCGACGGTATCGCTGGATTGAGGGAGTCCTAGCATCCGTTCGAGTTCTTTTAAAGTTCTAGCGGGTACGGTTAGTTCAAAGGGCGATAGGGTATCTTCAGAGGTTGGGTTCTCTTCATCCTCTGGGTTTTCTTCACTCGCCGATTTAGTGTTAGGCGTTTCCACGACAGCCAGTCGGTGACCATCCGTCGCCGCAAATTCCAGGTTATCTTCTTGAACCATCAGATGCACCCCAGTCAGCACCTGTTTGGTTTCATCTGCGCTGGTGGCAAATAACGATCCGCGCAATCCTTCAATTAACGCTTCAACCGGGAGTTTAATCACCATCCCCTCTTCGATTTGGGGAAGTTCAGGAAAGTCATCCGGGTTCATTCCCCGCATTTTGTATTGTCCAGATGTTGAGGTTAAGGTGATCAATATGCTTTCGGTTTCAGCATCATTATCCGCTTCGGTGAGGGAATCTTCGAGAGTAATCTCTCCCTCTGGTAAACGGGAAACAATGTCGTTGAACAGTTTAGCTGGGATCGCGATCGCACCATCTGCTTCGACGTTGGCGTTAAAACTGGTTTGCAGACCTAGACTCAAGTCAAAAGCGGTTAAGCACACTTGCTGATTTTTGGCATCGGCTTTAAGTAAAACATTACCCAGCACCGGATGGGTGGGACGTGAGGGAACCGCTCGACTCACCAGAGAAAGATTGGTATTGAGTTCACCTTGTTTACAAGTTAGTTTCATAGAAGGAATCGTCAATGTTTGGCACAGCTAGAATTCTCGTCAAGGAGAGTCAGGGAGACTTGAGTTAGACCCTAAATGAAGCTAAGGTCGTGGCTCTCTCATCTATCCACCAGGCAACTCTAGCATGGAATTCAGACCTTGGGGAAACTGTGGAAAAACTAGATTCAGAGGATTGCCAATTCCTTAATTCTTCGTGTTTTAGGAATGGAGTCCTTGTGGAAAAGGTTGTGGAAAATTGCGGGAATTTTCCCACAGTGTATTTATACTCACCCCACACCTGACTGGCACTGTTTCCTGTTCCCCGTGCCCCGTTTCCTTTAATCTTGGCTCTGAGTTTGACTCGCCAAATTAATGCGATCGCTCAATTGACTCAGTTTCTGTGCCACGCTGGGATCGCGTTTTCGTAATTGAGTAATCTTGTCGCAGCTATACATAACTGTGGTATGGTCTTTGCCACCAAATTCTTCGCCAATTCGGGGTAAGCTCAAATCAGTATGCTGCCGCATCAGATACATAGCAATTTGCCTAGACCAACTGATTTCTCGGCGGCGTGAGTTCCCTTTCAAGTCTTCTACCGAGACATTAAAGGCATCAGCGACGGTTGTCACAATGATCTCCGGTGCGGCTTGTACGGTTGGGGTTCGCGGATTCAAAATCGGTGCAATGTTCTCGACACTCATCGATACTCCCGAAATTGAGATGTAGGCGACGACTCGAATTAATGCCCCTTCTAGTTCGCGAATGTTCGATTTATATTGAGTCGCAATATACTCGACCACAGATCGCGGCAAACGGATGTTTTCGTATTCTGCCTTTTTTTGCAAAATTGCCATCCGGGTTTCCAAGTCAGGAGGCTGAATATCGGCGATTAACCCCATTGAAAAGCGAGAACACAGCCGTTCCTGTAAGCGACTAATCTGATTCGGTGGGCGATCGGATGCCAAGACAATTTGTTTACCCGCTTCATGTAAGGTATTGAACGTGTGGAAAAATTCTTCCTGAGTATATTCTTTTCCTTCAATAAACTGAATATCATCCACCAACAGCACCTCAGCCGCTCGATAGTGTTCCCGGAAACTTTGCATACTATCTTTGCGGATGGCGGCAATCAGGTCATTGGTAAAGTGTTCAGTAGACACATAGAATATCTTAGAACTCGGAGAATTCTCCCACCGAAAATGCGCGATCGCTTGCATTAAGTGAGTTTTCCCCAAACCGACGCCCCCACATAAAAACAGGGGATTAAACTCCCGTCCTGGTGATTCGGCTACAGCCAAAGCCGCCGCATGAGCCATCCGATTATTTGAACCAACCACGAAGCGAGAAAACACGTATTTCTGATTTAACTCTGTGGGTTTAGGACGTTGATGGGATGGACGCTCTGCATCGGGGTTAGTGGTAACCGGAAGAGACCAGGAAATGCCTGTATCACTGATTGTCGCATTGTCGCTGTTGGGACTCACGGTGAGGTAAATGTCCACAGGTTGTCCCAGAATCTCCCGTACCACATCAGTGATTGTTTTGATGTAATACTTTTGCAACCAATTTCTGGCAAAGGGATTGGGGGTACAAACCACTAAGCAATTCTGGTCTAGCTGCTGAGCGGTTGTTCCCTTGAGCCAGGTTTCAAAGGTGGGTCGGCTGAGTTGGAGTTGTAAACGCTCCAATACCTGTATCCAGAGCTGTTCAGGGGACATTTCCACGGGCATTCCTTTAGTAATTGTTTCTTGTTCTCCTCATTCGAGCTATGGGCAAGATATCCCGGCGCACTATTATTTATATAGATAGCGTTTTACAACTGAGTGCGGTATATTATTTAATCCCACCGGGCTAGAGAAGCCGAAGACAGCGTTGACATCCTCCTCTTTTTTGTGAAGTTCACCCCATTATGACCCAATCCTTACAACTCGCTCAGTTAGGCAATCCTATCTTGCGCCAGCTAGCCCGACCCATCGATAATGTTCACGAAGAACCTATTCAACGGCTTATTCAGGCTCTCAAGGCAAAGGCTGTAGCCGCCAATGGTGTGGGGATTGCTGCACCTCAAGTTTCTCAATCCTGCCGTTTGTTTATCGTAGCGTCTCGTCCCAATCCCCGGTATCCGAATGCCCCGACGATGGAACCGACAGCGATGATCAATCCGCAGCTTGTGGCTCACTCGGATGAGATGGTCAAAGATTGGGAAGGTTGCTTAAGTATTCCCGGTATTCGAGGTTTAGTGCCGAGGTATCAGGCAATTGAGGTAGAGTACACCAATCAACAGGGTAAGCCGCAGCGACAACAGTTCACCGATTTTGTGGCGAGAATCGTTCAGCATGAATATGATCATCTCAATGGTATTGTGTTTCTAGACCGCGTGGAGAGTACCCAAAACCTAATCAAAGAGCAAGACTATCAACAGCGGATTGGGAACAAACATAGCAGCCAAGGCTAGAGTCATTGCACAATAGAAACAGTTCCTAACGCTTGTTCCCTAGACCATGCCTACTGTACTCGCGGATACTCAAAATTTAATTGCAGACCTGATCGCTCGCTATCGCTCTCGCGTGGATTACTTAGCGATTCGCTTAGAAGAATCCGAAGGAACCAGCATTATGGTGCGGGGCAATAAGGTAGAAACCTTGAGCGAAGGGCTTTCTATTGGTGGACAGGTGCGAGCATGTTATAAAGGCGGTTGGGGCTTTGCCAGTTTCAACCAACTCTCTAGCCTTAAGGATCGACTGGAAGAAGCGATTAGCGCCGCCCGAATTGTCGGGGATGGAGAAACCCTACTTGCCCCGATTCCGATCGTGCAAGATACTCGCCAACTCCCCCTAACTGGGACTGATCCCCGGATGATTCCCCTAAAGGAGAAAAAAGCCCTGTGCGATCGCTATAACCAATTGCTCAAAAGCTTTGACCCCCAGATTACAACAACCTCTGTGCGCTACTGTGATAATAACCAACGGATCATTATTGCCACGTCCGAAGGCACTCTGATTGAGCAATCTTGGGCAGATCTAGAAATGCGTTTCTCGGCTACCGCCCGTAAGGATGAGATTGTACAGACGGGACGAGAAACCACCGGATCTCGCAATGGCTACGAAGATCTCACTGATCTTGACATTCAAGTGCAGGGTGCGGCGCAACGGGCGGTCAATGCCTTGTCTCTATCCTCGGTTCGGGGAGGGGTTTACACTGTCGTTATTGATCCCATCCTCTCTGGTTTATTTGTTCATGAAGCCTTCGGGCATCTTTCCGAAGCGGATATGGCGTATGAAAACCCCGATTTGTTGGAAGTCATGAGCAAAGGGCGTCGCTTTGGTCCACCGGATTTGCAAATCTTCGACGGTGCCGCCCCAGAGGGACATCGGGGTAGCTATTGCTACGATGATGAAGGAACATCGGCAACAACGACTCAACTGATTAAAGATGGCATTTTAGTGGGACGTCTACATTCCCGTGAAACTGCAGGCAAGTTAGGCGAAGCCCCTACGGGAAATGCCCGTTGTCTAAACTACCACTATCCGCCCATTGTCCGTATGACCAATACCTGGATTGAACGCGGCAAAACCCCGGTGCAGGATTTAGTCCGAGGGATTCGCGAAGGGGTTTATGCCCGCAACTGGTTAGGGGGTATGACTAATGGGGAGATGTTCACCTTTAGCGCTGGTGAAGCCTGGATGATTCGCGAGGGACAGATTGCTGAACCGGTGCGGGATGTGACCCTATCTGGCAATGTGTTTAAAACCTTAGGCGATATCGAAGCGATCGGTAATGACTTCTACTGGGATGAGTCAGGCGGTTGTGGAAAAGGGGGACAGAGTGGCTTACCGGTAGGGTGTGGGGGTCCTTCTTTACGGATTCGCAATGTTGTCGTAGGGGGTAGCCAGTAGCTTTTTCAAGTCATTTGTCCGTTGTCTACTGTCCTTTTATCATGGGTAATAGACAACGGGCAGCAGACAGGTGATATACTGGGGTCGCTATTGGCGATAAATGTGTAATCCTTGATAGATAGGCTGATCAGGTGAACCATTTAACTACGGCTCAAGAAGAGCAACTTAGAAATATAGGAACCTATTTACGAAACTGTAGAGAAGAACAGGAGAAATCAATTGAGGAAATTGCTCTCAAAACATTTATCTCCTTACGCTCGTTGAGAGCGCTAGAAGCTGGACGGTGTGAGGAGTTACCTGAACCTGTCTTTGTTCAGGGGTTTATTCGGCGGTATGCCGAGACGCTAAACTTAGACAGCACCACGTTAATTCAAAGCTTTGCCACCGAGGTTGTATCGCCACCCTCTGATTCTCCTGACTCTCAAGCCGAAATTTCTGAGTCCGCCCTGATTTCGCGATCGCGTCAACCTTTTCTACTCTACATTGGCATTGGTGGGATAGTCGCGATCGGGGGATTGGTGTATCTGCTCAACCAAGTCTTCAAACCCCAACCCTCTATACCCGCTCAAGAGTCTGTGACAATTGAGCAACAGCTTAATCCCAACCAACCCGTCGTCACCTCAACCCCTGCGCCGACTGTCTCTGATCCCAATTTCCCGGTTCAAATTACAGTAGAAACGAAAGGGGAATCCTGGGTGCGAGTTAGCGTTGATGGTAAAACTGAGTTTGAGGGAATCTTAACTGATGACGATTCCCCAACAACTTGGAAAGCTAAAAATGAATTAAAAATCCGCTCCGGAAATGCGGGGGCGGTATGGGTATCGTTAAATCGAAAAACACCGAAACCATTGGGAGAGATGGGTGAAGTTAAAGATGTAACCTTTACTCCCACACAGGATTGGTAATGTCACATTGGCGGTTCGACTGTCTCTCTATCACTTATCCCCCAATTTTTATTAAATTATAGCAGTAGACACATCGATTAGGACAAAGACACCATTGTAGAGACGCGCCATGGCGCGTCTCTACAATGGTGTGTCATAACCGCTATGGCGCTTACTATATTAATGAACCTAACGCCACCCTGAATGGTAGCGCTGGTGTTCCCATTTCCGGAGAAAAATTTTGGGCATATTCCTCTTCAAATTCCTCCGAGGGTATCAAAGAAGCCATGATTACCTTAGCAAAACTGAGGGTGAAACTGCATAAGTCCCTTTGAGTCAGAGATAGAGTCGATTGGGAACAGACAGTCCAAAGAATTCAAGTTTCCCAACCTAAGGTTGCTAAAAATACCCCGTTGCTCAACTCGGTACAATTTTTGGCTGGAATAATTAGATTTCGTCTCTACAGCATGACTGATAAGGAACACTATACAAGCCAACTCTATTGAGGGTTAAGATTATGTCTACTAATGATTTGTTTCCAGAACTCAATATCGCCTCATTTAATCTGAATAGTCTCGTTGAAGGTACAGATTACCTATCCGGTCAAGTGATTGTCAAGCTCAAGCCAGGAATTGAGTCAACCCAGATGCAAACGCTGCAAGAGAATCTGCAAGCTACGGTACTCGAATCAACGAATACGTTAGGCACGCAACTTTGGCAACTGAATGGATTGAGTGTTGCCCAAGCGATTGCTACCTACAGTAATCATCCGCTGATTGAATATATTGAACCTAATTATACAATTAGTCTGAATACCACAATTCCCAATGATTCAGATTTCAACCAACTTTGGGGGTTAAATAATACAGGACAAACGGGTGGTATCCCAGATGCGGATATCGACGCGCCAGAAGCGTGGGATAGTGCCACAGGAAATAATGTGGTGATAGGAGTCATTGACACGGGGGTGGATTATACTCACCCAGATTTAAATGACAATATGTGGACAAATCCTGGAGAAATTCCTGGCGATGGTATTGATAATGATAGCAATGGTTACGTTGATGATTACTACGGCTGGGACTTTGCCAATAATGATTGTGATCCTTGGGATGATCAAGGACATGGTACTCATGTCGCTGGTACAATTGCCGCTAAGGGCAATAATAATAGTGGGGTGATTGGGGTTGCTCCCTATGCCAAAATCATGGCACTCAAGTGGATAAATGCCAACGGTGGTGGAGATACATTTGATGCAATTCAGGCAGTAGAATATGCCACAATGATGGGCGTTAACCTGACGAATAATAGTTGGCACATTCCTTCATACTCTCAAGGATTATACGATGCGATCGCGGCAGCAGGTCAAGCCGGACAGTTATTTATTTCCTCAGCAGGTAACGGCGGCTTTGATGGTATTGGCGATAATAACGATGTTACTCCCCATTACCCCTCTAACTATGACCTGGATAATATTATTTGTGTCGCCGCTACTGATGATTGCGATAATTTGGCGTCGTTTTCCAATTATGGCGTCACTTCTGTTGATTTAGGCGCACCAGGGGTAGATATTTACAGTACCATTCCGGGGGGAGGATACGGTAGCAAAAATGGAACCTCTATGGCAACTCCCCATGTCTCTGGGGTAGCGGCGTTAATTTGGTCACAAAATCCCGAATTAAGTGCTTCGGAGGTAAAAAATCAGATTTTAAGTACCGTTGATCCGATTTCATCATTGCAGGGAAATACAGTAACCGGTGGACGATTAAATGCTAATAATGCCTTGACTCCAACGACACCGCCACCCTCTCCTTTAGGAGAGATTCACGGGAGTAAATGGAATGATATTGATGGGGATAGTATATGGGATGCGAATGAACCAGGTTTAAGCGGTTGGACTATTTATTTAGATCAGAATCAGAATAGTCAATTGGATGCGGGTGAAGTTTCGACAATTACTGATATTAACGGTAATTATTCGTTCACTGGACTAACGGCTGATACTTACACCGTAGCTGAGGTATTACTACCCGGTTGGCAACAAACCGTTCCGGGTTCAGATATGTCATTTAAATTGGTAGCAGGTACAGGAAGTGGAATTAACCAATACAGCTTAGTTGAATTACAAACTGATCCAGTGGCGGAGATTCTTATAGGTAAGTCTAGTTTCTATACTGGCTTAGATGTTGATCCAACCAGTGGATTGCTTTATGGTGCTAGTTCTTCCTTGCGAATTATTGATCCAACGGATGGTTCTTATACCACTATTGGCACAATTCATAGTGCTACCAATAGTTCTATCTTGATGAGAAGTATTACTTTTTCTCCAGACGGAACTTTGTATGGGAACGCAACTAGCACGAATATTCTCTACACTATCGACCCAGCAACTGCTTTTGCCACTCAAGTAGGTACAATTTCTCATACTACTTGGGGGATCGATTTTGCTCCCGATGGCACACTTTACGGTTCCTGGTTTGATCTCGTGAAAATTGACCCAGCAACAGGAAATATATTATCTACAGTTGGTTCATTTGGAAGCTCGGTGTATGAAATTGATTTTGCTCCAGATGGTTTCATATACGGCGTTAACGACATCTACAGTAAGCTTTACAAAATCGATCCATCGAATGCTTCAAAAACTCTGATTGGCATCTATGAATCAGACACTGAAAGTGTCGCGTCTATCCCATCTACCAGTAACCTTATCCCTGGAACTCACACCATTAACCTGAGTTCTGGAGAAATCATCACCAATATTAACTTTGGCAACCAACAAATCGAGGATTTATCGCCCCAACTTAACTTCAGCTTTGAAACCGGAGACTTTACCGATTGGAACAGTATTGGTGATGCGACAATCCAAACCGCTACTATTGGCAGTACGCCTACAGATGGAACATTCCAGGCTTTAATAACAAATGGTCAAGGTTCCGTTAGTGATAGTAATTTGGAAACCTTCCTGGGATTGAATTCAGGTGACTTAGACAATCTGGGTAATGGGGATGCGATTGAAGGTTCTGCCCTCAAACTCACACCGATTACCGTCAAAGCGGGAGATATTGTAAGTTTTGACTGGAACTTTATTACCAATGAGCAAACTCCCAGTAACTATAACGATTTTGGTTTTATTTCCATCAGTTCCACCCTTTTATCCGAACTGACAGATACCAACCAGCAATTTAATCGGTTTACGGGTTCCTTTGGCAAGCAGACTAATTACGGCACATTCGATTATCAGTTTACCCAAGCCGGAACTTATACCATCGGTTTGGGATTAGTCGATGCCGATGATAGTAGTGTTGATTCGGGACTTCTCGTTGATAATTTCCAAATCACCCTTGATCCTTTCTTCAACTTTGGCTTTGAAAATGGGGACTTTACCAACTGGACGACAATTGGTAATACCACAATTGAAACCAATTCTATTGGTAGTAATCCCACCGATGGGAATTACCAAGCTTTCATTACTAATGGTGTGGGTTCGGTGAGTGATACCGATATGGAACAGTTTTTTGGTTTAACTGCTGGCGCGTTAGATAATTTTGGTAACGGTGATGTTATTGAAGGTTCTGGCTTACAGTTTCAACCGATAAAAGTTCAGGCGGGGGACAGTATTAGCTTTGACTGGAACTTGATTACTAATGAAGAAAATTCCAGCAGTTTCAGTGATTTTGGCTTTGTTTCCATTACATCAGGTGTCTTATCCGAACTAGCGGATACGAGTAGTAATTTTAGCCGTTTCACGGGTTCCTTTGGTTCTCAAACTGGCTATGGCACATTTACCCATCAGTTTACTGAATCGGGTATATTTACCATTGGCGTGGGTTTAATGGATGCAGGGGATGATTACGTGGATTCAGGACTGCTGATTGATAACTTCTCATTCACATCTAATAGTGGGACAAATCTGGGATTATCGATTCCCAATGGAACCGTTGAAGCGGTTATCTCATATACGATTCAAGGGACTCCAGAGAATGACAAATTAGTCAGTTCTAATCAACAGGATGAATTCATCTTCGCGGATGCTGGTAATGATACCGTGATTGGCAGTTTGGGTGATGATGTAATTTATGGTGCAGAGGGTGATGATATCCTACGAGGTGACTTGAATAAGGGTTGCTTAAGTGGTGCGATCGCGGGTGATGATATCCTCTATGGTGGCACCGGCAATGACAAACTGTATGGAAAAGGTGGGAATGACCAACTTTTCGGTGAAGAGGGTAATGATAAAATCTGGGGTGATGATGGCGATGATTTACTCTGGGGAGGTTTGGGTCATGACCAGTTAATTGGGGGTCAAGGTTATGATACGTTTGTCTTAGCTGTTGGTGAAGGAACGGACAAAATTCGCGATTTCCACATTGCTGAGGATTTGTTAGGCTTGTCTGGTGAACTGACGTTTGATCAGTTGTCGATTTCTCAACATGGGAAGAATACCTGGATTGATTTTAATGATGAAACCTTAGCGGTTTTGACGGGTGTAAATGCGAGTACCTTGACGGCTGATGCATCTGTCTTGATCTAACAAAATGCCAACAATTTGAATCAGGGCGGGTTTTGTGGAGGCGTTACTGGTGACAATGTTCACGAAGTTACTAAACCCGCCCCTACAAGGATTACAGGTGTTTCAAGGTTGGTGTCAGGGAAGCGATCGCATCCATGATAGCCTAATCGTATTGGCATTTCGGGTCTTTTTCTTTTCACCGGATCAAGATAAGGCATTTTCAGTTAACTGTTCCCAGAATACTCGGACGTCGAGCCAGTTATTTAGGTTGAGAAAAATAGAATTATGTGTATTGCTTATTACCATTCCTTGCTAAAGCCTGATCGACTTGTTGCAACAGAAATTTGCGAGTGGAGGAATTATCTAAAACCACATCAGCACGCGCCACTTTTTCGGCTAAAGGAAGCTGACTATCCAGCCGAGATTGAGTTTGTTCAACAGATAAGCGATCGCGTTCTCGAATTCGCTGGATTTGTTGTTCCTGGGGACAATGGACAACCCAGATTTCTGTCACTAAGTCCGTCATATTGGCTTCAAACAATAAGGGTATCACTAAAACCACAGTCGGAGACTCTAAGGTATTTACTTGAGACTTAATGCGATCGCGCACGTAGGGATGGATCTGTTGTTCTAACCACTGGCGTTCCCCTGGGTGCGGGAAAACTATCTCCCCTAAGCGTTTGCGGTTCAGTGTGCCATCAGGAAATTGTACATCAGAACCGTAGCGGGCAATAATCCGGTTCAAAATCGGTGAACCGGGCTGCACGGCGTCTCTGGCGTAGATATCCGCATCTAAAATAGGAAGCTGATAGGTATCGGCAAGATAATTAGAAACCGTCGTTTTGCCTGTGCCAATCCCTCCGGTTAACCCAATAATCCGATTCAAGATTGATTCACTCAAGGCTAGAGTAAGCTATCACAATAAGTATAAGTTGAAGCCGTAAAGGACGCCAGAATGCTGACCCAAGTACCAGTTACTGATATTATCCGCAAACAACGGGATTTTTTCGCCACTTTACAAACCAAGGATGTCAAGTGGCGCATCGAACAGCTAAAACGACTCAAACAAGCCGTTGTTGATGATCAAGAGGCGATTATCAATGCAGTCAAAGCTGATTTAGGGCGCCCGGAGTTTGAAGCCTATTTTGAAATCGCGGCGATTACGGAAATTAATTACGCCATCAAGCACCTAAAATCTTGGGTTAAACCGAAAAAGGTGGCTGTCGGATTAGAACAATTTCCCGCCTCGGCTAAGATTTATCCTGAACCCTTGGGTGTGGTGCTGATTATCTCCCCCTGGAATTACCCGTTCCAGTTATTAATTTCTCCCTTAGTCGGCGCGATCGCGGCGGGAAACTGTGCGATACTCAAACCCTCGGAAATTTCTGCCCATACCTCAGCCGCGATCGCCAACCTGATCCACAAAACCTTTGACCCGGCTTATATCGCCCTTGTCGAAGGTGACGCCGATACCAGTAAAGCACTTTTGGCTGAAAAATTTGACCATATCTTTTTTACCGGGGGAACCGCGATCGGCAAAATCGTCATGGAAGCCGCCGCGAAACATCTGACGCCTGTCACGTTAGAGTTAGGCGGTAAAAGTCCCTGTATTGTCGATGCGGATACTGATCTCAAAGACACGGCTAAACGGATTACTTGGGGAAAATATCTGAATGCGGGACAAACCTGTATCGCCCCAGACTACCTGTTGGTTGATCGCCGAATTAAGTCAGACCTATTGACAGAAGTGCAAAAATGTGTTGCAGACTTTTATGGTCAGGAAACTGAGAAAAGTCCGGACTATGCCCGAATTATTAGTCACCGACATTTTGAGCGGCTGGTTTCTATGTTGAAGGACGGAGAAATTGTCATTGGCGGACAAACTCGACCAGAAGATAAGTATATAGCACCAACTGTGATTGATGGAGTTTCTTGGGACTCACCGATCATGGAAGAAGAAATCTTTGGTCCGATTTTACCTGTTTTAGAGTATAGCAATTTCAATGACGCGATCGCGCAGATTAATGCTCGCCCTAAACCCTTAGCCCTCTACCTATTTTCCAAAGATAAACACAAACAGCAACAAGTTTTGCAGCAAACCTCGTCCGGTGGCGTCTGTCTCAATGACACTGTGATGCAAGTTGGAGTGACAACCTTACCCTTTGGTGGTGTTGGCGATAGTGGAATGGGGAACTATCACGGCAAAGCCAGTTTTGATACATTTTCTCACTTTAAGAGTGTATTGAAAAAGGGATTTTGGTTCGATTTAAATTGGCGGTATCCACCTTACAATAGCAAGTTGTCATTGTTTAAGCGAATCATTGGCTAGCTTAAAACTCAAAACCCAATCGGGGTGGGTTTAGTCACATTTTGCTGGCTGAGGTAAGAAACAATCATAGTAAAACCCGCCCTTACACAGACGCCATCCCCGATGAGAAAGCGAGTTGGGTCAAAACCTTTTTATTCCTCATCCTAATCATCCTAATACCATTTCCTTCTATAATTGGCTAACACTATCAACGGCATGAGCAATTATTTTGGGGATAGCACTACGCCGAAAAAGTTATTATGTATACGCGCCTAAAAACTCTAGCATCTATTGGTTTATTGGTTAGCAGCTTGTCGCCACTCATGGATAGTGCTGTGGCACAAACCGCTGGTATTGTGGTTAATACAACTGCCGATGATATCAACGCTGGTGATGGCAATTGCACCCTGCGCGAAGCGATTAACAACGCCAACAGGAATAGGGATACCACAAACGGCGATTGTAGGACAGGTTCTCCCCATCCTACCATTGATGCGATCGCGTTCAATATTCAATCAATTCAACCCAGCATTATCCTCAATTCCCCATTACCAACTCTAACAGAGGCGGTGGTTATTGATGGAACATCTCAACCCGGTTTCCAAACTACCGCAACTCATTCCCTAACTTGTCCCAACCCAATGGGCGTTCCTCTTCCAGCTCAAAGAATAACAATTAGTCGTCCTGTAATTGAGTTAAACGGTGCGGCGGCGGGTAAAGTAAGTGGTATTACCATTGATGCGGAGCAGGTTATCATAAGAGGACTGGTAATTAATCGGTTTCAACGTTATGGTATCGAAATCTTAAATAACTCCAGCCACATTATCATTGACAGCAATTATATTGGTACGGATATCAGTGGCACAGTCGCCCTTGGTAATAACCGAGGTGTGGTGATTGAGGCGGGAAACACCACAAATCCCAATAATACTATCATTAAAAACAATGTTATTTCTGGGAATCAATTTTTAGGCATCCTCCTTAACGGTGATGCCAATGCCGATCAGCAAGGCAATACTATTGTAAATAATTTTATTGGTACTGATTACACAGGTAAAGAGGTATTGGGGAATACCACTGAAAAAGGGGGTCATGGTGTAGTGATTGGTAATGGCAATTTTGCCCCTTTAGATTCTCGATATCCTGCCCAAAACCATACTATTCTAGGTAATGTCATCGCCGGAAGCCACACGACAAATGTCTGGCTTTCCAATTATGCCAGCAACAATTTAGTTGAATGTAATTATATTGGTACTGATTATACAGGAACCGTCGCTTTAGGTAATTGTATTGATGGTTTTCTGATTGGTGGAACCCGCTCTGATGCACCTTCACGCCTGAACAAGGTACGCTATAATTTAATTTCCGGAAATGCTCGCTGCCAAGGCAATTCAGAAGCCAACCTGACCCTGCAATGGGGGGCAATTGAAAATACCATTGAAAATAATTTAATTGGCACAGACATTACAGGCACAGTGGCATTAAGTCCTATCTTAAGCACGGATGGTATTGGCATTAAGAAACCCGCGAACCAAATTCGCAATAATGTTATCGGCGGGAATCGCCGCCACGGAATTCATATCTACCGAGGATTTGGTACACAGCCTTGGGATAACCGGATTGAAAACAATTATATTGGTATCAATCCCAGTGGAATTAATATCGCCAATGGGGGTGATGGAATTGCCATATTTTCTAATATTTACACTCCCGATACTATATTACCGCTGATGGATGTTTTGATTCGGGGAACGCGGATCACAGGGAATGCGATCGCGAATAATGGTTATAATGGAATTCGTTTAGAAGCAAGGGGGGATGAAGCAGGGTTTAATGCCTCTATTACTAACACCCAAATTTTAAATAACATAATCCACCATAATGGAGCTAATGGCATTCAAATTACGACTATGGAAACCGTTACTGGGGGAATGGCTGACGCAATTGATAATTTAATCCAAAGGAATAGTTTGTTTGATAATAAAGACTTAGGAATTAGTTTGAGCCAAAATCATTCAACATCTCACGATGTCTTTTGGAATGGGGAGACAGGGCGTCCTTTATCAACGTCTGTACCGATTGATAACGATGCTTTAGATTTAGACTCTGGCTCAAATCAACTCCAAAATTATCCCACTCTCTTAGGCGCAGAGGTAAAAAACAATAACATTGAAATTCAAGGAATACTGGTTAGCACTCCTAATAGCCAATTCACCTTAGAATTTTTTGCCAGTAGAAGCAAATAAAATTAATGCAAGAAGGCAGAAATAACTGAACAGCTAACAAGACTAAATCCGCTTTATCCAGGTGCGCCATGAAGAAAGTGCCGCGTTTATGGCTTGTGCCTACGTCTCTACTGACTTCTGATCAACAGGAAACCGCTGCAAAAGATGTTAAAGCTTAATCGACTATGAAAAAACGCCCTAGTAATATCGTGCTTCAGGTTGTCATCGCGATCGCACTCTTATTTGCGGCTTATGTCATCGGTGGCTTCCTGATCAAAACTCGTCGAGAAGTCAAAGATACACCAGAGGTGAGTCTCATTCATATCAAATCCGCTCAATTACACTTGCTATAATATGTAGACACGGATGATTTGCTCCAGAAATATCACTAATTTAGTAATGAAGGTTTTGATCGATATTAATATTGTTTTAGACCTGCTTCTGGAAAAAGATTCATTTGTTGACGCAGCTATAGTTGAGGAATGACACAAGGGAGAAGGTGAAACGTCATCTATGCCGGTGCGGGGTTAGGAACGGTGTCTAATGCAGTAACATAAAAGCTATGGGGGATAACCCTTTACCGAAATAACCGGAAATAATGGGTCTCAAGCCCCGTCCTTCTAGGGCGGCTTTTTCTCCGAATAAAGCCATCCCACGCTCCGTAAGATAATAGGCACTTCACCCTTGTGGCATGAAATCAAGGTATCAGTATCGAATCTATCCCACACCAGGTCAGCGTCAATCCTTGGCGCGGCTGTTTAGGTGCGTGCGGGTAGTCTGGAATGATACTTTGGCTTTGTGTAAGCACTCAGAGAAGTTGCCCAAGAATAGTGAGCTACAGAAGGTTCGTATTACTCAAGCAAAGAAAACTCAAGCTAGGGAATGGTTAACCCAAGGAGGATGTCAAGTTTGCCAAATGTTATGTAACTACGAGAGGGAATACTGTGTCTCACACTATTGTTACGGAAACCTGTGAAGGGGTTTCAGATTGCGTTGATGCTTGTCCAGTTGCTTGCATTCACCCAGGTCCTGGCAAAAATGTCAAGGGGACAGACTGGTATTGGATTGATTTCGATACCTGCATAGATTGTGGTATATGTTTACAGGTATGTCCCGTAGAAGGCGCGATCGTTCCGGAAGAGCGACCGGAGTTACAGAAAACACCCCAATAAATTAGGGTCTGCTGAATAAGTGGTGGGTGAAGGAAGCAGGGGAAGCAGGGGAAGCAGGGGGTTAAAACAGATAGCTCATTTGGTATTATTAGCTTATGTAAGCTAACTCTTGCTCAGATGGGCTGCGTTTAATTTCAAAAATCCATAGTCTGCAAACTAGAGACGCCACCAATATCCGTCAGATTGTATTGCAGGGGCGTAATGGCAATATATTTCTCCTTAATCGCTTGAACATCTGTGGGTAAATCGGGGGGAAGATGGGAATGGGGCGGTTGTTCTATATCTTCAATCACTTCACCCGCTAACCAATAATAGGTTTTCCCCCGTGGATCAACTCGTTTCTCAAAGGTGTCGAAATAGCGACGAATTCCTTGGCGGGTAACCTTAACCCCAGCAATTTCCGCCATACTCACGGGCGGTACATTGACATTAAGTAACATGACTTTGGCTAGGGGTTGCTGAGAGAGTCGCTCAATCAGGCTTTTGGCGAACGTTGCAGCAACGTGAAATTCCTTCGACGTATAGCTAGTTAGACTAAAAGCAATGCTGGGAATTCCTTCTAGAACCCCTTCCATGGCGGCGGAAACCGTGCCAGAGTAAAGGATATCGGTGCCTAAGTTAGAACCGTGATTAATGCCAGATAGGACAAAATCGGGTGGACGATCAATTAATGCTCCCAGTGCTAGCTTTACACAGTCTGAGGGAGTTCCGGAACAAGACCAAGCTTTAACCGCCGGGTGAAAAATCGTATCAATCGCTTCGGCGCGAATGGGATCATGGAGGGTTAAACCGTGACCCGTTGCCGATCGCTCTCGATCTGGACAAACGACGGTAACATCATGACCCGCTTGTGCCAGTGTATCAGCCAAGGTGCGAATACCCAAGGCAAAAATTCCGTCATCGTTGCTGATCAGCAATTTCATCAAATTCAGTGTGACTCCTGACTACTTACTCATCGAACGAACTATCCCCTTGTACTTCCAACAATTCTTCCCAAGAACAGCCAAATGTTTCCTTTATTCTGCACACAGTATCCATGTTCACCTTACCCAAGGATTGCATGGCGGTTTGGCTCTCCAGTAGTCAGGGTGATAAGCAAACCTGATTATTCTTGGAAACTTTGTGGGGCAAGGCTTTCAAAACAATGTTTTTAAGGAAGCTATCACTAATATAGGGTTTTCCACCACAAGTACGGGAGAGCCTGTTTTCCTAGCATCCCTTTCCGTCTCATATCAAGAAACGCGGTTTCAAGCTTTCTCAACACCTGTTGTAAAACCTGAGCATTTACTG
>NZ_JBKHUP010000080.1:0-39803 GCF_046565525.1 Coleofasciculus sp.
TAAGACTTAAGCTGGTCAGAATGGCTTGTTAGATTTCTCTTTCAAGCCTCATGCCTTTAGGCTGAGGTTCCTGACGCCTGATTCGCGATCGCCTGTTTCTGCTACTATTCCACCAAATCCTTTGGGGTTGGGGATTCTAGCCGTTTACAACTTAACTCAATTTTAGTAATTCTTTCCTTCTCCCCTATCCCTGCCTACATTGTCACTGTATCACAAAATCCACAAGTACTTCAAGAAACCTAACTCGAAATCCAATCAATGCAGCGAACAAGATATAGCGTATTTTTTTCAGTGGCATCCCTAATCAAACACCATATCTACAAGTCCGTCAAGAGTAAGTCGGTGAGAATGTTCATCCAGGGGGATTCGTGGCAAAATGACGGTCAGTAGTCACTAGCGTCAAAACCTGCCCAGATGCAAAGGATTTGTGCAACATTGATGAAAGACTTGTCCAGGCTAGGAACAGAGGAGCTATTATCGTGAGACTAGTGATTCTGGGAGGTCCAGGGTCAGGGAAAAGCACACAGGCGCGACAGTTGTGTCGCCATTTGGGGATCGTGGAGATTTCCAGTGGTAACATTTTGCGTCGTGCGATCGCATCTCAAACCGATTTAGGTCGAAAGGCGCAACCCTACGTCGAGAAGGGAGAATTAGTCCCTGATGAAATCCTGATCGAATTCATGCGCCAGCGCCTGCTACAACCTGACACGGCGAAAGGTTGGGTGCTAGAAGGGTATCCCCGTACTGCTTTCCAAGCCGAGGAATTAGATTTTCTCCTGGAGGAGTTAAATCAACAGCTAGATTGGGCGATTTACTTAACCGTACCCGAATCCGTGATGATGACTCGTTCCGTGGAGCGATCGCAAAACTATGCTAAAGATAGCACCACATCAGCCAAGTCTCGTCTGGATGACCATCCCGAAATTGTCCCGCGCCGCATCGAGTTATTCTACGAGCGCACAGTCCCCATCCTGGAGTACTATGACTATCGTCAAAAGCTGTTGACGATAAACGGCGACCAACCGCCAGAGCAAGTTCAGCCGAATATCTTGCACAAACTTGCACTGGACAATTAACGTTTTTTGACTAAACCCCGTTCTGACTCAGAAGTACTACCATGTCTTGGCAACGTCCTGATCATCGCCAACCTAACCAACTCCGTCCCATCAGTTTTGTCCCTGGATTCACTAAATTTGCATCAGCTTCTGTCTTAACCAAGTGCGGTGATACCCAGGTATTATGTAATGTCACCATTCAGCCGGGAATCCCTCGATTTCTGGAAGGAACAGGGAGTGGTTGGTTAACCGCCGAGTATCGGATGCTTCCTGGCGCCACACCCCAACGCCAAACCCGTGAATTACTCAAACTATCCGGTCGAACTCAAGAAATTCAACGACTGATTGGACGCTCTTTAAGAGCGGCTGTAGATTTAACCGCCTTGGGTGAACGCACGGTGATGGTGGATGCGGATGTCCTGCAAGCCGATGCGGGAACCCGTACCGCTTCAATTACTGGGGGATACGTCGCCCTGGCTGAGGCTTTGGATAAATTAGTCCAAGCTGGAGAATTAGAGCGCTCGCCAATCCGTCACCAAATCGCGGCGGTTTCGGTGGGATTGTTGGAGGGTGAACCATTTTTAGATTTGAACTACCAAGAAGATGTCGCCGCGCAAACGGATTTCAATATTATCATGAACGACGAATTGAATATTATTGAAATTCAAGGAACGGCGGAAGAAGAAAGCTTTAGTCGGACTCAGCTTAATCAATTAATTGATATGGCAGAAATAGGCATTAAGGAGTTGTTAGATGCTCAACGTCACGCCCTGAGCTAATCGGGATTTTCAGTTGTTAGTATGAAACAAGGGATTGGGTATGTGGTATAGCTGGATGACAAGGGGCAACTTTTGCCAAACTAATATGTAATAGATGTAATCATTACCCAAACAGTCATGACTCAGAGTCCTATCGCTGATTTACTACCGCCACCTTTTCCAGACCATACTCAACTTCCTGAGTCTGATGGTACATTTGTGAAGAATTTTCAAGAACACCCTCAAAGCCTAATCCTAACCGATTCAATTGGAGCAGTTTTACAACGACTGCATCCTGATGGACAATACGCCATTGGACAAGATTGTGGGATCTACTGGCGAGAAACTGATCCACCTGAACAAGGAGCTGAAGCACCAGATTGGTTTTATGTCCCCAATGTTCCGCCCAAGTTAGGCGGAAAAATCCGTCGTTCCTATGTGTTGTGGCGGGAATTTATCGCACCCTTAATCGCACTGGAGTTTGCTTCAGGGGATGGTTCCCAGGAACGCGATCGCACGCCACTATCGTTCTCAAATCAAGCCCAAACAACGAAACCAGGGAAGTTTTGGGTCTATGAAAGGATTATGCGAATTCCCTATTATGGTATCTACGAAATCAATCAGGAAAGGTTGGAAGTGTATCACCTCGTCAATGGGTTTTATGAACCCTTAAAAGCGAATGAACGGCGTCATTATGCGATCGCGCCGTTGGGAGTAGAGTTGGGACTATGGGAAGGATGCTATCAAAATCAAACTCAATGCTGGTTACGCTGGTGGGATGCACAAGGAAATCTCTTGCTAATTGGTGATGAACGCGCCCAGCACGAACATCAGGCGCGACGGGATGCAATCCCTCGGTTGTTGGATATGGGGTTGAGTGTGGAACAAGTGGCGGAGGCGCTGGGGTTTGAGGTGCAGGAAGTGAGAGCGATTTCTCAAAGGTAAATAGGTGGGAAAATTTAAAGTTAATCTCCAACAGTTTGTTCGATCCACTGGATATGCTGCATCAATAATTGAGTTAAGTCATAACGTTCCAGAATCGTTTTGCGGGCTTGAACTCGCAGCGCCGCCATACTATCAGGATGATTCAGCACCTCTTCCACCCGTTCAGAAATGTTTTGGGGCGAAAAAAAGTCGGCTAATAAACCATTCACGCCATCCTGAATGACCTCAGTTACAGGTGCTGTATTCGACGCAACAACTAAACACCCTGTTGATAAGGATTCCAGCATTGACCAGGATAAAACAAAGGGACGGGTTAAATAAATATGAACCGCAGAGGCTTGTAACACTTGCAGATAATCTGGATAGGGAAGTAAGCCTGTAAAATGTACACGGTTGAGATCCAATGGAAAATTTTCCAGCATGACATCCTTATAGGTTTTGCCATCCGGAAGCGATTTACCATAGGCGACACGGTTTTCGCCCACGATAACCGCATGACAATGGGGGCGTTTTTCTTGCAGTAAGGCAATGGTTTCTATCAACTGGGGAAAGCCGCGATAGGGTTCCATTCCTCTGGCGACATAGGTGATAAGTTCTTCGACGTGAGATAGGTCTAAATTTAACCGAGGGAGGACTAATTTGTGTCCCGGTTTCGGTTGAAAAAAGTTGGTGTCAATCCCATCATGGTGTACCGTAATTTTATCCCGATACTCTGGGGGAAACTGTTGGTGCTGCCAATGGGTGGGGGAGAGTCCGCGATCGCAACTGTACAAATCAATCAGAATCGGCGCATTTTTGATCCGAATCCGGGCTTCATCGTCGGCGTTGAGGGGTTCTGCTGGATCGAAGTCGGCGTCTGAACCATGAGCGTGATAAAACCACTCGAAATAGCATAATAGTTTCGCCTTGGGGAAACTGTCTTTGATAAAGAAGGTAGGACCCCAACCGGAATGACCGTAAACCACATCGGGGATAAACCCTTGGGCTTTAAGTTGTTCACACAGGCGATAAACGCCTTGCCCTTGTAGCACCGCATTTTCCAAAGGGCGGACGTAGTGATGGGTTTCTGGACGGGCTTGGCGCGATGGTGTATAGATTGCCTTGGCAACACCGGGTAATTGACCCTCTTTGCGGGTTGTACCAAAGACAACTTGGTGACGCGGGTTTTGTGCCAAGATAACGGCGAGGTGGCGGAATTGGGCGGGAAAATTGGAATGCAAAAATAAGATTCGCATCAGGTGATTTTTCGTAGTCTTGGATACGGTTTTTCTCGGATGACTCTTTCCTCGACAACTGGGTGATCTCCTGATCAATTATCACCGATTGGGGATTCCTAGAGAGTATAGTCTATCGGTGATAATTGAAACTTTTCTTAGGAGTGGGTTTAGATGAGAGATTTGTTGCTTTACAGAACGTTACGGGCAAAAAAACTCTGAGAATTATTCTCAATTAGCAACGATTTTGCGTTGGTTCAGCGATTTGGTAAAATTAATACTTGTGGCTTAGTGTATTTATTTTAAAATTAATTCGGATCACCAGTCGCTGAAATGCCTGATTTAGCGAGAATGCTGCGCTAAATTAGCACATATAGGCGCAAAAAAACGTAGAGGTTAGATGCATGTATTTTTGTAAAAAATAGAATCTTTTTTTGACGATTTTTAATTAATACAGTAAGCTTAGGTCGCTTTTCAGGTAACTGAGGTACACAGATTCTGCTATACGCCGCGTGAGGTATAGTGAAAATAAACCTCTGAAGGAGAAGGTGAATGCCAACCAAGAGTACTCTTCAAGATACACTGAAAGCAAAATACGGCATTAATAAAAACATTACCCAATCCCTGTCTGCGGTAGAGTGTGAGGAGTTATTGACCCTGCTACAAGGTCAACCTAGCGCCATGAAGCTGGTTGAGTCATTCATTGCCAAAAATGAAGAACTTAGCCAAAATAATCGTAATTTTGGTCAGCAGCGGAGTCAGGCACAGAAAAAGCTCAAATCTCTTCAGGTAGAGCATGAAAAGTTAGAAAAGGATATCGCCACGCTAGAGAAGTCGAATACGTCCCTAGTCACTCACAGGGATCAGCTTTCCCAGGAACAGGAAAAACTCGAAGCACAGATTAAGCAGTTATCGGATCAGAAAAAGATATTATCCGGTAAAGTGCAGAGTCTAACTACTCACAATGATGAGTTACACCAAAGTCGCACATTTAGCGGTATGGGCTATCGTGAAGTCCAGCAATCAAATTCAATTCGTCGGAATAAGTTGCCGAAAACTGAAGTTGAAGTGATTGATTACAGTCAAACTTCTCGTTTTTCGGCAAAAAACAGGCAATCTCGCAACAAATATCGCTAAATCAAGTCTGAATCAGATAGACCATGAACCTCGATGATAAAGTTTGTGGTAGTCGATTTGCTGATGTGGGTGGGAGAACCATCGATCACAAACTTCCGCGATCGCAATACCCATGGCTGTCCTTAGACTTTGGAAATCTGTGGGTAATCTGCCGTAGCTGCAATCGGGAAAAAGGTGAAATGCACTGGTACGAGTACGAACACTATATATTTATCCACTATCCTGATCGCTATCAAGATATCCAACTATTTCGACCCAGGCAATTGCTGAAATCGCTGAAGGCAAATCAATAAAGTCAGCACATTACACCGTTAGGCTTCAATGATGACTCCTAAATTGCCGCGTTTTCGCACCAATCGACAAGCCGTTGCGCCACTAGAACGCTAAAATCATGAATATAATAGATCCAAGTGTAATTAGTTTAAACTTGACTAAGTTGATGGCGATGATTCCTATTAATAAAGCCAAACAGCAATTGCAAGATTTGATCGATGCTGTGAGTCAATCCCATGAGCCAATTGTGATTACTTCAGGAAGTAGCAATGCGATTTTACTGTCTGAAGCCGATTGGTTAGCAATTCAGGAAACGCTGTATCTACTTTCGATACCGGGAATGCGGGAATCAATTCGTGCTGGTTTGGCAACTCCGCTTGAAGAATGTGATCAGGAGTTGGAGTGGTGACTTGGCAACTTGTCTACACGAAACAGGCTCAGAAGGATGCCAAGAAGCTATCTCAAAGTAATTTACGAGACAAAGCTCAAGCACTACTCGATATCATTGAAATTAACCCATTTCAGAATCCCCCACCTTACGAAAAGCTAGTGGGTGATTTATCTGGTGCTTACTCGCGGCGTATCAATATCCAGCATCGTCTCGTGTATCAAGTGATTGAGTCAGAGAATACCGTAAAGATTCTGCGGATGTGGACTCATTATGAGTAATGTTTTGTAACACGAGCGCAACGAGAAGCTAAGGAGACAATACTAGCCCCAAGATAAATAAGAGCAAACCGCCTATCCAAACGAGAAGAGGTTTGGTTTGTCGTGTCCGTTTCCTTCTCGCGTAGTAGACAATATATCCAGGAATAACGAGGCAAAGCAATCCGTCAAGAGCAGAATAACGAAAGGCTTGCACGAGGATGTAGACTTGGGCAGAAAAAGAAGTTATCAACCCTGCCAAGCTCATGAACTGTGCTAGTTTTGCCATTTCTTTACTCGCTGCTAACGTGTCAGGTTGCCAAAATTTTTGATAGGTGATTATTCAAGAGAGTTTATCTGAGATCGTCTCCTTGTCAATGGGAAACATTGAGGAATTTCGCGAAATTTTAAGAATGATTGCAATAAACAACCACAAAGTTGTTTTAGTTTTAGGCTGAATCCCAGTCAGTAAGCAGGTTTGGGCGATTTTTCCGCCATGACCATCCGAGTCACTACCTACTCACGAAATGCTTAAAGTCTGAGACAATCAGAAGCGACTTGAAAATATAAACTCATCAATAACACTGCCCATTCGTCCTCAATCGGGCTTTGTGCAACAAATACAAGGGAGAAACTCGGTATGAAATTGGCTTACTGGATGTATGCAGGTCCGGCTCACATTGGCACTCTCCGCGTTGCCAGTTCCTTTAAGAATGTCCACGCGATCATGCATGCACCACTGGGCGATGATTATTTCAACGTGATGCGATCGATGCTAGAACGGGAGCGAGACTACACCCCAGTAACCGCCAGCATCGTAGATCGACACGTTTTGGCACGGGGTTCTCAGGAAAAAGTGGTGGATAATATCATCCGCAAGGATAAGGAAGTCACCCCAGATCTGATTGTATTGACCCCCACCTGCACCTCCAGCATTCTCCAAGAAGATTTGGCTAACTTCGTCGAACGCGCTCAACTTGAAGCGAACGGTGATGTGATGCTGGCAGATGTGAACCACTACCGGGTGAATGAACTACAAGCCGCCGATCGCACTCTGGAACAAATAGTCCAGTATTATCTGAACAAGGCGAAGAAGAAAGGGGAATTACCGGAGGGTAAGACTCAAAAGCCTTCGGTGAACATCATTGGTATTTCCACCCTCGGCTTCCACAACCAGCACGACTGCACTGAATTAAAGCGGTTAATGGCTGACTTGGGGATTGAAGTGAACGAGGTGATCCCAGAAGGCGCATCAGTTCACAATCTGAAAAATTTGCCTCGCGCTTGGTTTAACCTCGTACCCTATCGGGAAATCGGTATGATGGCGGCGCGTTACCTGGAAGCCGAGTTCGATATGCCTTATGTGGATATCACACCGATGGGGGTTGTGGAAACAGCACGGTGTATCCGTAAGATGCAGCAGGTACTCAACCAGCAAGGCGCTGATGTGGATTACGAGGAGTATATTAATAATCAGACGCTGTATGTGTCCCAAGCGGCTTGGTTCTCCCGTTCCATTGACTGTCAGAATTTAACCGGGAAGAAAGCCGTTGTCTTTGGTGACAATACCCACGCGGCGGCGATGACCAAGATTTTGGCACGGGAGATGGGGATTCATGTAGTGCTAGCGGGGACTTATTGCAAGTATGATGCAGACTGGTTCAAGGAACAGGTGAGCGAATACTGTGATCAGATCCTAATTAGTGAGGATAACGGCGAAATTGGCGATGCGATCGCGCGGATTGAACCCTCGGCTATTTTTGGCACTCAGATGGAACGCCATGTGGGTAAGCGGTTAGATATTCCCTGTGGTGTGATTGCTGCACCGATTCACATCCAAGACTTCCCCATTGGTTATAAACCATTCATGGGTTACGAGGGGACAAATCAAATGGCTGATTTAGTGTACAATTCCTTTACCTTGGGAATGGAAGATCACCTGTTGGAAATCTTCGGTGGTCATGATACAAAGGAAGTGATTACTAAAGGGATTTCCGCTGGTTCTGATTTGAATTGGAATAAAGAAGCGCAAACTGAATTGAATAAGGTTCCAGGTTTCGTGCGCGGTAAAGTGAAGCGGAATACAGAGAAATTTGCGCGGGAGCGAGGGTTTAGTGAAATTACCCTTGAGGTGATGTACGCCGCTAAGGAATCTGTCGGCGCTTAGAGAAAGGACTTCGCGATCGCACACCTTGTAGTAGCATGAGAGTGTTTCCTGGCTGGGGACACTCTCATTGGTATAGAAGTAGGGGTTGGCTGAAAATGACACAGGGTAATTCTGAGCAAGGTAAACTGTATACAAGATTTATTTCCAATCTGAAAAGAATTCAGTATTTTGGCTATTTCCTTGTTGTTGCTTTCAGTCTAATTTTTTTGTTTGGGACGGGATTTTTTCAGGTTCGCACGGCTGGAGCAAACATCCTTGCTGTAGTCTTCCCCTTACTGGTGGTGGTGTTGCAAGGTATAATCGGCTGCTTAACCGTCTACGTTATCACCCAAGCTCTGATCGCGATCGTTGACCTTCTCAGTCGCATTGAACTGAATACGAGGTCTAAATAGCAGCAAGAATCCTTGATGATTCTTATCGGAGGAGTAGAAGACGTTAGTGGAACATCTCTAAGCTGGTCAATTGAGTATTTTCCAATAAAATGGAATTGGTTTCAACCCAAGGAACCCAAAGCTTGCATTCGTCTAAAGACGACTGTATAAAAGTTTTAGTCCATTTTAATGGACTTTAGCTATAAGCCAAGAACTTGAGTTCTTGGCGGGTGTCGGGGCTTACTGACAAAGGTACAAGATATCAGTTTTAAGGAATAGAAGAAAAGCTATTTACAAGTGCAGATCTGTAAGATTAAAAGCGATAATGAACGTCAACTATTGGTAGTGAGCAAACGTATTCACGTTACAATTACCGACTATATTTATGAAAGTTTAGAGCAATGGGCAGACAACCAAGGCAGACCCAGAGCAAGTTTAGCTGCCTTTTTGATTGAGGTGGCTGTACTAGAAGCTCAAAAAACCGGACAGATACCACCCAAGCCAGAAAAACCAGATAAAGGCAGATAAGAAGGATGATTTATGTCAATTCAGCGCCAATGGATAACTAACAATCGCATATCCTGGTTTTTGGGTCGAGTGTTGTGCTGTTTGAGTTTGGGACTGACTATCGCCTGTCAAGCAGAACCTCCCTCTGGGGTGAATTCTCTGGGAACGTCTGCTGAATCTGTAACTTCCTCCAGTTCCACCGAACCAGCCACTCCGACTAACTCATCGTCAACGGATAGCCAAAATACTTATAAAAACGAGTCTTTGGGTATCAGTTTCGAGTATCCAGAGGGATTTGTTGTTGATGATACCAGCGAACAGTCAGATACTGAGTCTGAAGTGAGGCGGGGAACCGTAGAGGTATGGACGCAGGCGGATTATCAGGCGATGCAGACGAATGAATTTGAAGGTACGGAATTGCCAGCCAACGTTAGCCTTTGGGTTTATGAGAATCCCAATCGCCTCTCGTTACAAGAGTGGGTAAAAAGCCGTTCTGACTATTTTGTCTCCCCAGAGAATTATAAAGAGCAACAGGTAGCCAATCAAGACGCGATCGCATTCGAGTCTACAGGGTTGTACGAGTTCGAGAATATCGTGTTTCCCAGTGGCGATGGTCAAGATATTATTGTGATTAGTTTGGCTAAAGGAACTGGCAATGAGGCGGTGTATCGACAGGCGTTTGAGCGAATTCGGGGAACGTTGCAACTCTTGCAGTAGTAGGATTATGTTCTGTGGGTTCGAGTTCTTACTTTTCAGGGTATGTGGCGCAACGAAGGGATATAATTTTTGAGCTTGTAGGGGCGGGTTTCACTACTATCGTTTCACTTGCACCCATAAGTAACTAAACCCGCCCCGACGAAGGTTTCTAGACTTCAGGTGAAAAGTCAGGTTCGAGCCGGTGCGATCGCACCGGCTTGTAGTAGGGAACCTTAGCCCTATATTCTGTTGGGTTTTCTGGCGTCAACCCAACCTACAACCTCTTCCACAATTTTAGCTGTGCCATGCCAATAGCGTAACGCACCAACTTACTCATTCACCCCCCAATTGACTCAAACGCTTGATAATTTTCAAAACGCTGTAGAGTTCATTTCCTCGATTATCAATCACAAACTCATCTGATAACGCATACTTCGGCGTTGCTTCTCGAACTAACTTGACAAACCTAAAATTGACGCCATTGGTAATCATACCAAACGTGGGGGTTTCCGGGTTGGGAGCAGCTAGTATATAAGTCAGAATTTGGGCTAAACCTTCTTCGATAGAGAAAGCCGTTTGCTTGGATTCGATAACCGTAACCCAGAAATTTTGTCTCAGAACCAGGATATCAATTCTACCTTCGATAATAACCGTCTCATCCTCTGCTCGAATCTCCAAGGATTTTTCCGCTTTGATGTGAAAGGGAGACAGATATAAACCCGAAATAAATAAAAGCGGACTGACAATTGTTAATTTAACAACATTTTCTAACAACGGCGGATATTCGACTAAATTAAAATATCCCTCCTGCACCCGGTCGAGTTCTTGTTTCTCTATATCCGTTAGTTCGGGGAGATTGGTTTGCCATTCCCCAAAAAACTGGTCATCCCGAATGCGCTGAAGACCAAAGTTGTCAATTAGGTAGCGTAAATCTATTCTTTGGGCTTTTAGAGTTTCAACCATAATACTTCATTTTTTATCACATTGGTATAGCAATAGCAGTTAGCTCTAGCACGTCTGACTAGCAAATTTTACCTCAATCCTTGTTCACGCAAGACTTGATCCACCCAAGCTGCATCAGCTTGTGATAGAGAAGGTTTTAGTTCTGTGTGATAATTGATCGCCAGATCATAACTGCCTTGATCATAGAGACGATGCAGCAACTCTTGTAAATTAATCAGGGGTTCTGTATCTTCTGGTTTTAAGGGTAACGGAAATACAGGAATTTCTTGTTGCAGGTTGAACCCATATAAATCAGCTTGGGGACGTTCAGATGAGCGACTGACGAGAATCCGATAATGGCTAGTGATAGCTTGCCCATTCATTGGTAGGGCTTTTCCTTGACAAAGTAAGTCAATTTCAATTAAATGGGTGCGGCTATCTAATAGTTTTTGCCGTTTGCTTTCGTACTTTATCCGACCTTCTCCAGCACGCTTATTCTTAGAGGAAATAATTTCAATGACAGTAATCACATCTCCCGTTTCCACTTGACGCACTTCTAAATACCATTCCCGGACTGTTTCAGTCATCGGAAGAGTAACTTTCTGGGGTTTTACCGCAGGAGTAGCGACAGCAATATTAGCTGAATTTTGCTCAGGGGTTGGAGTGGTTCGAGAAGGTTGCACAACTACATCATCAGGGATTCCAACTAACAGCGAATCCTCCCCCTTTGCTTCGTAAACTCTTTCCTCAATCGCTACCCTATACTGGGGACGGAGTTGCGGGTTCAGGGTTTGGGCGATTAGAAGTGTCAGCCATTTGTGAACCTGTGACCAGATTTCTGGTTGTTCCAAATAGGGGTTCATTCCAGGAAAAGGTGAGGTCATGAGATTGCTGGAGTGTGAGGCTATATAATAGCTTAGCGTTAAGGCGTGATTATTACCTAGATTTTCTACTGAATCAAGATTACCGCTTCTTGCGCCTTCGCATTAAGCGCTTTCTTTAACTCTCGCCCCACCTTATTAATTAATTCATCAAACGCCTCCTGGTTTTCAAGCAATTGTTCCCTAAACACCTTCTCTAACTCCGGCTTCATTTGCTCACAGGTTGAGTTGATCTTATTATCATTCAACAGAAATTGACGACTCCAACTGGGAATATCTAACTTGGTCTTAATCGCTTCCTGGGTTTTGCTTCGCGTGATTTCCACACCAGCCGCCAGTACCGAAATACCATAAATGACTAAAAGGGGCCACGTCAAATGTCCAGTTAAAATCAGCGCAATAATCCCCCCAACCGTTCCCCCACCAATCACGATATTAACAATTAATAACACCGTATCCGCCAAGATAGCATCGCCAACGGAGATTTCTGGGTTAACCACATCCGGATCAATCCCTTCCTCAAATCTTAAACTGCTTCTGGGTATCTGATATTTTTGACAAATTGGGTCGGTTTCCACCGACAATTCAGGTTGAATCTTGCTGTTAAACCAAGTAATCGATTGATTTTTGACAATCTGTCGTGCGGATTCAGTGCCATTCTTCCCCAGAGAATCATTTTTAATCCACGCCTGTGCCTGCTGCTTCATCCGAGTTTCTAAGTCACCTAACGTCCTAATTTTATTCATGCGCCAGTCTTGCAAACTGGGTTTAACCGCGTTGTCAATTAACCCCTGGGATAATGGTTTAATTAACAGTTCAATTAACTCAGGAATATGTCGTTCAATAATCGATTTGAGTTTCTGAGAATCAAACCGTTGATCCACTTCTTTTTTAAACGCTTCCGCCCGTAAATCCCAGCGTCCGACTCGTGCTAACCCTAGGGCGATACACCGTTCCGGTTCGGGATCTGGACGCACTTGGGTAGCAGGTTCGGGGAAAATTTCTTCACAAATTTGACGGGTAAAGTGCATCCGCGATGCACCCCCTGTCATGAGTAAAACCTTTGGAGTTATCCCTTGTTCAACCAGGGTTTTTTTTGCCTCAATCATTGACTCCCGAAATGATTCAATCCAACTTTTCCCATCCAATTCCGTTAACGGTTGATTCAATATCTCCGTCATCACAGATTTATTGACTTGGGGAATAAAATAAATCTGTTCGTTAATCGATTCAAAACCACGGGCAAAGGATTGGGGATGGCTGTAGACTTGTTCGTTAGAAAAATAATCTTCCTTGGCTTTACGGCTAGCCAATAGACAACGGGCTTTATGATGGGGATATTCCTCAAACACCCATTTTAATAATGCGGTATCTTCATAGTTCGCCACGGTTCGCTCAAAAATTGCTTTGTCAATTAGGAAAGCTCCTAACGTATTACTCCCAAAATCTAGGGGAATTTCATGTAAACTCTTGACTAACGTAAAATCGGTTGTGGAAGACCCAATATCAATAATCAGTACCGCCGATTTGAGCTTGTCATAATCCAGCTTCCCCGCTTCCTTTGCCTGCATAAACGCCGCCCGTGATTCTGGAACCACGCTGAGTCGGGTAATTCCAGCAGCTTTACAGATGGTTTGATACTCTTGGCGATCGCGCTTTGACCATCCCGATGGACAACCCACGAAAAAATGACTCTTTTCTTCCCCTTCCAGTTGTTTGCTTTTTTGCAAAAGATTGTAGTAAGTTTCCAGAAAATGACGAATAGTCTTGCGGTAATTTAGATCGGCATTTGGTTTTTGTTTAAAGGCAATGTCGAGTTGGGTTACACCCACTTGAATTAACGCTTGCTCCCCCACCAAATAACCTAAATCAGGATGCCAGCCTAGGGCGGTGACTTGAACTTTCTTATTATTCACCTCCAGCATTTCTGGGGGATCAATACTCTCCACTACCGCTTTAGCCACGGCTGTTTCACCGTGTCCTAAATCAAATCCAATGGTTTCTAAAACAGGCATATTATCGGGAAGAATAGAAGATAGGGGTGACGTGTTCAGGTTCAAAATACTCTCGGTTTGCTCAGGGTTTTGTCGGAACAATACATCATTCATAATTGATTATTTATTAAGGTTTCGGTTCAATTACCCGTCCCCGCCGCAATAAGCGATCGCCTTTCACTAAAGCCGGCGCGATTGTAATATACTCTTTAGCATTGGGGTTGATACTTGGCTCGAAGTCAAAATACTCCCGCTGACTCTTAACATCATCCGGTTGATAGAGTTTGGCTTCAATACCCTGCTCGATCAAAATTTGGGGTATAAGTTTAGTCAGTTCTAGCGCCATCTGGGGCTTTTCTAGAAAAGATGCGCCTATCAACCGTTGTAGCAGATTTAATAGTTCGGGTTGTTCCTCAATTGCATTCGCCTCTACGGTTTTCTTCCCATCTTGGGCTTGAGCAACTGCCAAATCAATGGTATTGAGAGCCTCCGCTAGGTTATCTAACAGGACTTGGCTATCGATTCGCAAGGAAAGCGCAGAGGCTGTTGATTCAAGGGCGTCTGTAGGGTTTTCTGGAGAACCTTTATCGAGTTGGGAGACAACCTCAAGCCCGACAAGCAAAGCCATCAGCAAAATATCCAGCCACGCTCCGGGCGCATCGGAACTCAAGTTGAACAGGGAATCCAAGATACCGATACAGATAAGTCCCTGGAGAACTTTGAGAATTAGGCGTTTGGGAGACAACCGTCGCCCTGTTTGATCCTCTGACTCCGGTTCTGGGGTAGTAACCCGCATCGGGTTGGTTGGATTCGCCGCCGCTAGAGTGGCGACAGACTGGCGCAGCGCATCCAGGAAAAAAGCCGCCAGACGCACCTGAGAAACGCTCAGTCCCCCAATATAAGTGCTTTCGAGAGTATTGAGTTGGTTTTGCACCAGCATCACCACCTGTTCTGGATTCGTCGTTTTATCGATCGCGCCTTGAAGTTCCTGTCGTTGTTTGCTAAAAAGCGTTAGTAGTGTGGTCATCGCCTATCTTGAGACTGTAGCACTGCTTCTAAGTGATAACCTATAGCAGTTCTTAGTTGTGTGGAATATACTCCCAAGCTTATCGTTGATGGTTCATCCTGCGTAAATCTCTGGCTTTGAACGATATTGTAGAGACGTTGCATGCAACGTCTCTACAATCAGAACCGAACAAAAGGTTATGAGAAAGGAGTGAATTTACTGGCGACGCCGTGACTGTTGTTTCTTGAAGATAGCGCCAAATCCTAAAGCCAAACCGGAACCCAGAATGGTGAGGGGTTCGGGAACAGCACGGAAAGCATGGTTATCAGTTTCCAGGGCAATACTAACATCTGAACCTGTTTCACTGAGTACAACTTTGTTAAACAATTGTCCATCAGAATTTGAACTTAAGAAACAACGACAGAATCACGACGCTTATCAGAATGGCGGATATGTTCCATCACCCAGAACCACCCTCCTCGCAGTAAACTAGCCATCGTTTGCGGGGAAAGACTTGCCCAGACATTAATCCCCGCACAGATACAAGCTAAGGCTAACAAGATGAACGTGGGCGCCATCACTACCCCAATCATCCACCATGTCCAAACATGGAGTACCATCACCCCAGCCGGAATATAGGCAAGTACAGCCGCTAGTCGCACCTGACGTTGAGAGCGCTGGAGTCCCGTCAAAATCATCGTCTGCAACGTAAGCAGTAAGTTAAGGGGAACTAACCCCGCACAAATCGCCACACAATGGGCGCGGGAGAATTCAAGTAAAAAAGTGAGATCAAACATGGAAATATTGCAATAAGTACTTATACTAGTTTATCCTGCTAGCCCTGGAGATACCTGTCCAGAAAGGATGACTAATACAACCAAGTCATAAGGCTTCTACAATCCAACATCCAAAAAAATGGAATAAACCAAAGCACAGTTGTACAATATGACGGTTGTATTGGGCGTATGCAGGCATTGATCGAGCGCTATACCTTGCCTGAAATGGGCGAACTCTGGACGGATACCTATAAATTCAAAACCTGGCTTCAGGTGGAAATTGCAGTTTGTGAGGCAAAAGCGGAATTGGGTGAGATTCCGGCGGATGCGGTTGAGGAAATTAAGGCGAAGGCAAATTTTGATGTCGATCGCATCTTGGAAATTGAGGCTCAAGTCCGTCATGATATGATCGCGTTTCTGACGAATGTGAATGAGTATGTGGGGGATGTGGGGCGCTACATCCACTTGGGATTAACCAGTTCTGATGTTTTAGATACCGCTTTAGCACTACAACTGGTTGCTAGTCTGAATCTGATTGTGGAATGCTTGGAGCAACTGATTCAAGCGATCCGCTATCAGGCGCAACAACATCGCTACACCGTGATGATTGGGCGATCGCATGGGATTCATGCTGAACCGATTACCTTTGGCTTTAAGCTAGCTGGGTGGTTGGCGGAAGTATTGCGACACCGCGATCGCTTGGTGAATTTGCGCCAACATATTGCCGTGGGTAAGATTTCTGGTGCGGTGGGAACCTACGCCAATACTGACCCTCGTGTGGAAGCGATCGCAACTCAGAAGTTGGGACTTGATCCGGATATGGCATCAACCCAGGTTATTTCACGCGATCGTCATGGTGAATTTGTCCAGCAGTTGGCGCTCTTAGGCGCTTCCCTGGAACGCTTTGCGGTAGAAATTCGCAACTTACAACGCACCGATGTCTTGGAAGTTGAAGAATTTTTTGCCAAAGGACAAAAAGGATCTTCGGCAATGCCTCATAAGCGTAACCCGATTCGTTCCGAACGCCTAAGCGGGATGGCGCGGATTCTTCGGGGTCATGCTGTCGCCGCGCTGGAGAATATAGCACTATGGCACGAACGGGATATTTCTCACTCCTCTGTGGAACGGGTTATCCTGCCAGATACTTGCATTTTGACCCACTTTATGATTCATGAAATGACTCATTTAGTCAAAAACTTATTGGTGTACCCGGAAAACATGAAGCGGAATCTCAATCGCTATGGGGGTGTCATCTTTAGTCAACGAGTCATGTTAACTCTCGTCGAAAAGGGAACCAGTCGAGAAGACGCCTACAGTATTGTTCAGTCTTGCGCTCATCAGGCATGGAATCAACCTGGGGGAAATTTTCGGGAACTCATCGCCCAAGATTCTCGTGTTCAGAGTCAGCTAACACCGGATGAAATTGAGGACTGTTTTAATCCCCAACATCATTTTCGGCATCTCGACGAGATTTATCAACGCTTGGGAATTTAATGTTCCAGACGTGTCATTATTCGTCTGTAGGGGCGGGTTTCACTACTATCGTTTCTTACTTCACAAAAGATGTAAATAAACCCGCCCTCTTGGACAAATGACAAAAGCTATGACTGAAAACATCGAAGGTGCGATCGCGTTACACTGAGAATCTGGATTAATCCTCGGTCAATAGTCCTGCCGAGGCAATCTAAGGTTATCCAATACTTCATCTAATCTTTCCTTAAATGCAGTAAGACTAGGCATATCTATAATTTGGCTAATATCTAGGTTGCCTTGATCAATCTCATCATTCAGTAACTCTCTTGTTGCTGGTTTACCCAGATGCTGCTCTAACTGTTTTTTCAAGGACTTCGGCGAATCATCATTACCTGACTCATTTTCAAGGGGCTGACAATTGTGATAACGCTCACGCAATGCACACAAAATCCAAGCTTCAGACTTGGGTTTGGGAATCATTGGAACACCATTTAAAATTGCTTCAGCTTCAAAACCATTCAACACAGATTGACGTTTATCTTTCCATTCTCCTCGATCAGAGCTTGCAGTACCGTCTGCATCTCTAAACAAAACTGGTATGACTATTGTCTCAAGCTTACTACTCTCTTCCTTTGCTAATAAAGCTAAAGCTCTGGCATTTTTATAGAAATACCCTGTTTCTTTCTTGTGCTTTTTTCCTTTTCGCGAAAGAGGCTTGAGCTGACTTTTGGCTATATTAGCTAATTCCGTTTTGGAAACAATTTTATAACAGTCTATTTTAACTAAGGAGTAATGGCTACGTCGAATGACCCAATGATCAATAAACTTAGTCATGGGACCAATTTCATGCTGAGCGCCTATATCAGATGCTCCTTCTCCACTGAGTAGTAAAAACACAGCCAACGTACCTCTGACTAATTAGTTTGTTTTAGGCTACTAATTTCTTGATCCAGTTGAGTTAATAAGGTATCCTCATAAACTTCCCCTGGACCCATAACCGTTAATTTCTCTCGCATAGAAGGAATATCAAAGAGTTGCACAGCTTGTGTCGAGCCATTTTGCGTTTTGTATAGGTAAATTACACCGGCAATGGCAATATCATCTTCGAGATAATTCAAAATCATTGGACTATGGGTTGTAACCAGCACTTGCGGAGGAGATTGAACTAAGCTATCAACGATAAATTCAATGAGTTCCGGATTAATACCATTCTCTATTTCATCAAGCAACAAAAAACTTTGCTCTTTAGACAGTTGCGCCAAAATCGCCAGCATACGCAAAAACCCATCAGCTACATGGCGTGCTTCTGTCTTTAATAGAGTCTTTTTAAATTCCTCTTCAACTAGAAGTCTTTTCCAGCCAAAACGCAGTTTTTCTACATCAATTTTTTTGATTGTTGGATAAATTTTAGTCATTGTTTGTTTAATATCGTCTCGTTTGGCTTCCCCTATTTCATATAGAAAGGCTGAAAGACGTTCACCACCCAATCCTAAACTATTCGTTGCCTCTCGTGTCCGCTGTCTTAACAACTCAGGAGACAAAAGATCTAATGCATTTATTTCTTCAAAAAACTTCTTAAGTTCAAGGGTTTGTGTGGTTAATTGAGATTCTTTAATCTGTGATAGTAATGAGCCTTGATAATCAAACGTGATAGTTCCAGATAATTTGTTCTCCCGCTCTTGCTTAGTCAAAGCCCAGATATTATATTTTCCATATTCTACTTTCAGAATTAAATTATTATTCCAATCTATACGTTCAGCGGTACAACGCAATGTTGTTCGGTTAAAACTGGCAGACCATTTAACCTCAAAATTTTTATTATGGAGAAGACAAGCTTCAAAATCAATATTATTTTTTCGAGTTAATTTTGAATTAATATCAGAGGCTTCCCACTGCCGTTTTTTTAACCAATCGTCTAGATCCCCTTTAACCTGTTGAGATAAAAAGTCAAAGAATTGTAATACTGTTGATTTGCCTGAACCATTCAGTCCAACTAAACAGTTAAATTTGGCTAAAGATAAATTAAAGTCAACGAGGGATTTGAAGTTCTCAACTCTTAGGCGTGTAATTTTCATGTCTATGTATTTTTCTGACCTTAAAGAGAAGTATTCAGTTCATTTTATATTTTAGATAACCTAGTAACAACAAATGAATTTAAGGGAAAATCACGTAAAAATTCGTATACCCACTCACCTAATACTTAACGTGAATGGTACTAATTTAAGGAAAATGGCACGCTTCTTAAGGGTTTGTAGTCAGCTAGAATTTTTAGCGCTTTAGCGCAACTACGAGCCTAGCTTATGTCAGTGATATTTCTATCATGTCATAATCTGCTGTGCCACTTTTTTAATTTCTAGACTTAAAGGATGACTGGGAAAGCGGATACAAAAGACATCACCACTAGCGAGTTGAATCATTTCTTCCGATAAGGGTAAAATCCCCGCGACTTTAGCCTGATAGGTTTTCGTCATATCTTGCTCTAATGCCTTAAAATCTAGCGATTCATGGGCTTTATTCACCATCAGCAGTAACTTAGGCACTTGCAACTTCCGCGCCACATCGACGGTGACAGCCGTTCCTTGAAAATCCTGACGGTCTGGACGTAGAATAATTAACAATACGTCAGAGATAGTGATAGACAGTAGGGTTTCTTCATTCAGACCGGGGTGAGTATCAATGAAGAGATAGTCTAGCTTTAAGGCTGAAATTAAGTCCTCAAAACCGTCAATTAACATATTGACATCGTACCCTTCTCGCAAAATCCGGGTAATCTCTCCCATGCGAATACTGGAGGGAATCAAATAGAGTTTACTATTGATTTTGCGGTTTTCTCCCAGGATAGAACTGACATCATACGCCGCATCTTCAATTTGACAGCGCCCCCATAAGTAATCATTGAGGGCGTTTTTCATTTTGTTCTCATCAAAGCCGAAAAGAACGTGAATTCCTGGAGACTGGATATCGGTATCAACAATACCGACTCGATATCCAGCTTTAGCGACAGTTGCGGCTAGATTGGCTGTGGAGTTTGATTTGCCAGTGCCACCACGGAATGAGTGGATAGACACAATTTCCGACATTTTATACCTCTAGGATGTCGATTAGTTTTGACGCAACGCTAGGCTCAGGGAACCTGGTGTTTGTGTAGGGGCGGGTTTTACTACTATCGTTTCTGATTAAACCAGATGTGACTAAACCCGCCCGAACCGATTTGTGTAGGGGCGGGTTTCACTATTATCGTTTCTGATTAACTCAGATGTGACTAAACCCGCCCGAACCGATTTGTGTAGGGGCGGGTTTTACTACTATCGTTTCTGATTAACCCAGATGTGACTAAACCCGCCCCGGCTAAGTTTTGAGTTGATCTATCTTAACTCGACTCGTTCACACCTTAGTGCGATCGGTTAAAATTTCGTATCCATCTGTTGTCACTAACACAGTATGCTCAAACTGAGCAGATAGGGCATTATCGACGGTTACGGCTGTCCAACGGTCAGATAAGATACGGGTAAACTTAGAACCTGCATTAATAATGGGTTCAATTGCCAGAGTCATCCCTTCCCGTAACTTAACATTGGCCATTTGCCGAGTGCGGAAGTGAAATACAGAGGGTTCTTCGTGCAAGTTGCGTCCCACGCCATGACCTGTGAAATCTTCCACCACAGTAAAACCATTAGCGTTCACATAATCTTCGATCGCGCCCGCAATGTCAATCAGGTAGTTCCCCGCTTTCACCTGTTCGATTCCTTTGTACAGCGATGCTTCTGCGACTTCGATTAACTTAGCGGCGTTGGGTTTAACATTACCCACGGCGATGGTAATACAGGAGTCGCCATGGAAGCCTTCATAGTAAGCACCTGTGTCAACTTTCAGCACATCCCCCGCCCGAATCACCTTTTTGCGACTGGGAATTCCATGCACCACTTCGTTGTTGAGACAGGAACAGATTGAAGCGGGGAAGCCGTGGTATCCTTTAAAACTGGGGGTTGCTCCCATCTCGCGGATGCGTTTTTCCGCATAAGCATCCAAATCCGCTGTAGTCATTCCCGGTTTAACCTGTTCGGAAATTTCTTTGAGCACTGTGGCGACTATTTTAGATGCCTGCCGCATAATGGTAAGTTCAGACTCGGATTTAATTTCTATGCCCCGACGTTGTTTTTTCGGACGGGATTGCTGGGCGGGTTTGGAAAGCAGGTTACTAAGAATATTCATGTAAACGATGAAACCGAGAATGGGTGAGCTTGACTTGGAGATCCCCTTGCCTTCCCCTACACTGCGGGAAAGCCTGCTGGCAAAAGAGGGATTTTCAGGTTTCAATTCCCCGATGTTGCCGATTCAATGAGTTGATTTCGGCTGGGCAAGGGTGATCCGGCGACAAAGTTTTATCTTATCATTGATTATCCCGGCTTCAGCTTATTTGCCAGATATCGTGTTAATCAACCCTTTGAATTTGATAAACAGTCTACAACCCCACCTATAGGGACACAGCACTGGTGCCCCTACTCCAGACCCCTATCACCTCTGTGTCCTCTGTGTCTCTGTGGTTTGTCCGGGTATTCTTTAAACCCCATTGGGTTTGTCCGCGCTTTTTCTCCTGACTCAATAAATTATGGTTCAATCCTTACAAAAACCCATAACTTTCGCTGAATTCATCCACTGGAAGCCAGACAATAAACGCTATGAACTTCATGATGGAGCAATTGTTGAAATGCCCCAGCCTACCGGAGAACATGAAGACGTTGTGGGATTTTTAGCCGAAAAGCTGACATTAGAATATGTTCGCCTCAATCGTCCCTATTCTATTCCGAAAACAGCGCTGGTGAAATCAGCCTCAAGTGAATCGGCTTATTTGCCAGATATCTTATTAATCAACCGTTTGAACTTGAGCAACGAACCCTTGTGGAAAAAAGAATCGACTTTGACTCTGGGAGAATCGATCCCTTTAGTCATTGAAGTGGTTAGCCGTAATTGGCGGGATGATTACTACAAAAAATATGGAGAGTACGAAGGGATAGGAATTACTGAGTATTGGATTGTCGATTATTTGGCTCTGGGTGGTCGTAAATTTATTGGTAATCCGAAACAACCAACGATTTCTATTTATCTTTTAGTCGATGGAGAATACCAAATTAGTCAATTTCGAGGCAATGACTCTATCCAGTCGGTTGCTTTTCCAGACTTAAATTTAACTGCTGAAGAAATATTTCAGTCAGTTAGTCGCTAGTTCAAGTAGGTTGGGTAGAGCGTAAACGAAACCCAATAGGTTAACCTTAGAGTTGGGTTACTCTCATAAATAAGGAATTTCTGAATTTTTCGAGTTAGAGACTGTTTTTTCCTCGCGCCATACATCTGAACCCGTCTCAACCATGAGAACTTGCGCCACTTACTGCATCAGTCAAGAAACCTGACGTTTCACCGGAAGTCTAGAAACCTATATCGGGGCGGGTTTAGTTATATCTGGGTGCAACCGAAAAGATAGTCGTCAAACCCGCCCCTACACACAGACGCGCCTTGTCTCGAAGGTTGTGAAGGGTCAAAAATCAGGCTACCATAACCCTATTACAACCCAGCTAAGTTTAACCACATTCCTCTCAATCAAAAAACTCCGATAAAAAAGGATAAATAACCAATGACACCCGTTCAATCTCCCACGCCGAAATATAACGGCTTATACTGTCAATCTCCCGACGGGAATTCCCTAGTTTTTCCGCTCAAGCATACCGAGGTTGATGCTAAAATTGCTGGGAACCTGTCACGAGTTGAAGTTACTCAGCGATTTGAGAACCCCTTTACCCAACCGTTAGAAGCCGTTTATGTCTTCCCTTTACCCGATGAAGCCGCCGTGGATGACATGGAAATTAAAATCGGCGATCGCACGATTAAAGGAACCATTAAAAAACGCGAAGAAGCCCAACAGATTTACGAACAAGCCAAACAAGAAGGGCGCACAGCCGGATTACTCGAACAAGAACGCGATAATATCTTTACCCAATCCCTCGCCAATATCAAACCCGGTGAACAAATTGATGTCACGATTCGCTACACCAATAGCTTGAACTTTGAACAAGGGGACTATGAATTCGTCTTCCCCATGGTAGTGGGACCCCGATATATTCCGGGTACAGCTATTGATGATAGTGGCGATACCGATGAAGTCCCTGATGCATCGCGGATTACGCCGCCAATCGTACCAGAAGGAATGCGTTCTGCAGATGATATCGGCGTTACGGTGGAAATTGATGCAGGTGTACCGATTCAAAATGTCCATTCACCCTCTCATCAGTTGCAGATAGAAACTCAGGAAGAAATTATCCGGGTACAACTGCGCGGTGATGATACCATTCCCAATAAAGACTTAATCTTGAGATATCAAGTCGCCGGAGACAATACCCAAGCTACCGTCTTAACCCAATCTGATCAACGTGGCGGACATTTTGCCCTTTATTTTATCCCCGCCTTAGACTATCGCCCTGATGAAATTGTCCCCAAGGATATGGTGTTTCTCATGGACACATCCGGTTCCCAACAAGGCGCACCCTTGCACAAATGTCAAGAACTCATGCGACGCTTTATTAATGGGTTAAATCCTAACGATACATTCACGATTCTTGACTTTTCCCATACCGTCCGCCATTTATCCCAAACCCCCCTCGCCAATACACCCGAAAATCAAACATTGGCAATTAATTATATTAATCAATTACATGCCAGTGGCGCAACCGAAATGCTCAGTGGGATTCGGGCGGCGATTAATGTTCCAGCACCAGAGGGGCGGTTGCGAAGTGTGGTTTTGCTCAGCGATGGTTATATTGGCAATGAAACTCAAATTTTAGCCGAAGTGCAGCAGGAACTTAAACCCGGAAATCGTTTATATAGTTTCGGGGCGGGGAGTTCAGTTAACCGCTTTTTACTCAATCGCATTGCTGAAATTGGACGCGGAATTTGCCGGATTATTCGTCACGATGAACCGACGGAAAAAGTAGTGGAAAAGTTTTTCCGATCAATTAATAATCCCGTCTTAACGACAATTGAAATAAACTGGGAAGGGACAGGAGAATCCCCAGAGATTTACCCTACAGTCGCCCCCGATTTATTTGCCCAACAGCCTTTGGTGCTATTTGGACGAAAGCGCGATCGCATGGCGGGTGATTTACAGATCAATGGTATTGCCGCAGACGGTGAACGCTATCAAAAGACATTTCACCTCAATTTTAGCGAAACCGGAAATCAAGCAACTGCTCAATTGTGGGGGCGGGCACGGATTAAAAACTTGATGAATCAAATGGTTACTTATGAAACCAAATCTGGGGTTGAGGCAGTAACGGATACGGCGTTAACCTATCAATTATTGTGCCAATATACGGCGTTTGTTGCCGTTAGTGATGATGTGCGGGTAGAACCGGGAAGCCAATCTGTTTCCATGAATGTTCCAGTGGAAATGGCAGAGGATGTTAGTTATCGAGGTGTTTTCGGTGGAACAGGATCTCGTCGTGCACTGTCAATTCAATCACAACGACGAGCCTATTCAGCCAGGAAGCCAAATAGGGTGCTTGAAAGTGCCTCTATTTCGGATGCCTTCACAGATGAAGATGGTTTTCAGTTGATTGAAAGTTATTTTTCTTCGATGCCAGAACAAGGAAATCCAAACCAAATTTTACCGACATCTCCATCCCAAGGAACTGTAAGCAAAGGTATTAATGAAGTTCCGAAAAACTTAGGTCAAAAGCCTTCGTCTCCATCGGCGAAAAATACTCAGTTGGAAGTGGTTAGTGTCACCGGATTGGATCAAACTGAAACCCTATCTCTGACCCAATATTTGCAACGAGTGAATTTACCGTCTAATTTGAGTGGTGAAATCGTTTTCGAGTTTACTCTAAGCAAAGGGCGCGTCGGGCGGATTATGTTAGATGAGGAGGCTTCAACATTGAAAATGGTAAAAGTAATTGAGTTAATTAAGCGAAATTTGATCAAGTGGCGTCCTTCTAAAGCGGTTAATAGCACTGTGGTGTTAAGGCTACGGATTCAGTCGTAAGATTTAGCTGAATTTTCATTTTCCGTCAGCCTCAGCATCCGCCAAGAACTCAAGTTCTTGGCTTATAGCTCAAGTCCATTAAAATGGACTAAAACTAAGATATTGCACCTATTAAGTTTTAGCTGAATAATCTTGCTTCGGAAGTCGCACAAATTTTTTCGGATGATACAATCTAAACAAGATCAGACATATATACCGACTCATATCAAATCCGGTTGAGTATTATTCCAACTTTAAGAATTTATCCAACGCCATCACCATAGCGGGGGGCCAACGGCGGATATTTTTCACCCAATCGATGTCTTTATAGCGCTGATCTAACCCAATAGCAGCAACCCAATTACTCTCGGCTTCCCCCGGATTCCCACTAACCCATAAGGCGGCGGTGAGTGCAGCCCGGACATCGGGAAATTGGGGATATTTGCGGATCAGCTTGCGGAATTCTAGGATAGCTTCTTTTTCCTCACCAATTTGATAGAGGGCGAGGGCGTGGTTAGCCCGGGCGAAGGCAAAATTAGGGGATAAATCAATGGCTTTCTGGTAATACGCGATCGCGGCTTCCCATTCTCCCTTTCCCGCGTTAGCGTTTCCTAGGTTGTTGTACGCCATCGCGTCATCTGGGTTAATCTGCAATACTCGCTGATAATCTGCGATCGCATGATTCCATTCTCCTTGTCCTTCATAAGCTGTACCCCGGTTCAAATAAGGATCGGCGGCGTCGGGCGCTAACTGAATCGATTGATTAAAATCTGCGATCGCTTCGTCTAATTTATTCTGACTGACTCTGGTATTTCCCCGATTACTCCAGCCTACAGGGTTATCGGGTAACAGTTCAATCAGTTGCGTCCAATACTCTTCAGCCATGGTGAACTCACCGAGTTCTGTCGCCGTAAACGCTTTTTGCCGTAATTCGTTGAGCCGCTCAATCTGAGCCTGGGTTAAATCAGGGATTTGGGCTTGTGCCATCACCGATGGCGTTATCCACAATCCAGAGCATACCAGCACTAGCACTGTACCGAATAAACTGACAATCCAACGTTTCATGAGAATGTTCAAATCACAGGGGCTATTAGATCACTGTACAAGCAATCTGCTTCCTTGTACCCAGAGTACCGGAAAGAGCTCTTAAACTATTTGAATAGTAGGTGGGGTGTGGGGTGTCGGGTGTGGTTGTCAATATCTTTATTGATTTCTCACGCACTCTTCACAAACACGCTACTGAAACAGTTCGCCGCCTCTGTAAAAAGGAACATACCCCAATAAACTGATAGTCTTTCTCAACAAACCCTGATCATCTGAAGACTATATCCCTAAGGGGAATTGGGTAAATCGAATTGAGAAAATGCGAATGAGTTATCAAGAAATCCGCTGGTGGACAATCGCTGTGTTAGAGATTGCTGTACTGGTGAGTTCGCCGTTCTTAATCCGTATATTTTCCCACTTGCCATAATTTTGACGCCAAATAACCATCGGGTAGAATCTGGGCGAGGACAGGGTAATAAGAGATGGAGAGAAATGTGGCGTTGGGATGCCTTCACTCCTCAAGTCAATCGAGGGGGTTCGATACCCCAGAAATTGACATTTACCACTTAAAATAGATGTGGTAGAATCTAATTATGCTTCTCAACTACACCTACCGAATTAAGCCCGATCAACAACAAACCCAACTCCTCGATGAGTGGTTGGAAACGTTGCGGGTGTCCTACAATTACGCTTTGAGAGAACTCAAGGATTGGATAGCTTCTAGAAAGTGTCCAATAGATAGGTGTAGCTTGGAGTCTGAGTACATCATGAGTGCGGATTACCCTTTTCCCAGCTACCACCAGCAACAAAACAATCTGCCTAAAGCTAAAAAGGAATTCCCGCGACTTAAATCAGTTCCCTCTCAAGTTTTGCAAACCAACATTAGAAGGCTGCATGACGCTTGGGACTTCTTTAGACAAAGAGGGTATGGTTTCCCTCGCTTCAAGAAAGTGGGACATAAAAAGTCGCTGCTATTCCCGCAATTCAAGAGTAACCCAATAACAGGCTGGCATATCCAACTCCCGAAGTTAGGGAAGGTGGAAATTAATTTGCATCGCCCTGTTCCTGATGGCTTTATAGTCAAACAAGTACGGGTTGTTAAAAAGGCAATGGGATGGTTTGTTGTGATCACTTTGTACTCAGACATTGAGATTCCAAAAACCTTCCCTCATGGTCATGCTATTGGGGTTGACGTGGGACTGCTCTGTTACCTGGCAACCAGTGACGGCTTTGTTGAGCCTGGGCGCAAATTCTTCAAAACCGAACACCGTCGGCTGAAAGTGCTACAACGTCGGTTGGCAAAGAAACAAAAGCGCTCTAAAAATTATGAGAAAGCCAGGATAAAGGTAGAGAAACAGTATAACCACATCGCTTTTAAACGGAAGGATTATCAATTTAAGCTTGCTCATAAACTTTGTGATATAGCGGATACTATCTTTGTTGAAGATATTGATTTCCGCATTATGGCAAAGGGTTTTTTAGGCAAGCATACAATTGACGCAGGTTTTGGTCAATTTCGCTCTATTCTTAAGTTTGTCGGCAACAAACGAGGGGTATTTGTTGGAGAAGTAGACCATCGGGGAACTTCTCAAACTTGCCCAAATTGCCGAGTTGAGGTTAGGAAGGAACTCTCAGACCGAATTCATTACTGTCCTGAGTGCCGTTATGAAGTAGATAGAGATATCGCTTCTGCTCAAGAAATTTGTAATCGTGGAATCGAAACGTATCCAGGGACTCTGGAGAAGCAAGAAATTGGCTCTCAAGTCGAGGTGTCGGGGGCTATGTGCCTAGATAACTGGCGTAGGGGAGCAATGCCCAATTGTGAGGTTGGGAAGCCGACGATGTAATCTTTGATTCATCGTCGGAGGATGTCACTCACTATGAACGAACGGAATGAAACATGGCGTTCTGGGTGAGCTAGGCAATAAACTGTTCGGCATTTAAACCTGAATGTCAAGAATTGCTCTCATCTTTGGTGTGCGAGCATCTTGCTCGCTACTAATACCCAATTTAAATGCATGACAGCTTAACCAACCAATTTTAGATTTTAGCCTTTTGCATGAACTAAAATCTAAAATTTATTGTTCAACAGAGCCATCAGCTTACCAGCTTAATCCCTTTCACATCAGCATCCATTAGGTAGACTTTACTTAACTTTGCCCCTCTCAAGTCAGCACCTCTGAGGTTCACTCGGCTCAATTTGACCCCCCTCAAATCAGTAGCTCTTAAGTCAGCATCCGTCAAATCAGCACCTTTAAGATCTGCATTTCTCAAATCTGCACCCCTGAGATCCGCACCGATTAAATCAGCCGCTAGCAAGTCAGCACCACTTAGCTGAGCGCGGGTCAATTTCGCATAGCTGAGGTTGGCTAAGCTTAGGTCTGCACCATTGAGATTAGCACCCTGAAGGTTTGCTTCACTTAAGTCAGCACCACTTAGGTCAGTTCCTTCTAGGATAGCACCTCTAAGGTTAGCCCCCACTAGATCCTTACCACTTAGGTCTTTGCCACTTAGATTAATATTCACAAGCTTTTTCGTTGTTTTGTTATACACGGCTTGTCTTTAATTGTTATTCATCCTTAGGTGTATATTTCATCAGCCATCTGTCGTAAATGGTCTCAGTAAAATTGCTGAATATTTTGGATCTGGGGTGAATTGGGTGGCTGAAGATAAAAGATTTTGGGTTAATTTCTCAGATGGTTCGGGGAAATATAGAGGCATAGGGGAGCAGAGTATCTCTTGGTGCAAGGATACACAGGTGCAGGGGAATTTTTAGTACTCTTGTCCCTACAAACCTTACGATAAGACTTGAAACTTCAGGCTAATTGATAAGTTTTTATAATCACATTAATCAGGGGAGAGTCGCCAGCTTAGCGGTCATTCAGACGGCTGATCACTAATCGAGACATCTTTGATTTTACGTGACTCCAACCAAATTGAAACTCCTATCCAACCAATCACCAACAGCAGTACTGCGATGCCGAATTTCGCCATCCAAGAGACCAAAGTTTCTAGGGGAATAATCCGTCCGACAAAGAAGGATAAACTAACCATTACGGATGCCCACACAGCAGCCCCCGCTAGGTTACACAAGATAAATTGAGAGTAGGGCATTTCTGCAATTCCTGCCATGGGTCCGGCAAAAATGCGTAGGAGTGCCACAAACCGCCCAAAAAACACCGCTCTAGCGGCATTTTCACTAAATTGCCGCTTGACTTCTACAAGCTGGGGTTCTGGAATGCGAAAGAAACCTCCTAATCGCAATAAGAATGACCAACCCCCTATTTTGCCAATCCAATACCCACAATTATCACCCAGGACGGCTCCAGTAATGGCACTTGCCAGTACAAACCAATAATTGAGTTCACCACTTCCCGCTAAGAAACCACCCACCAGGGTAATGGTTTCGCCAGGGAGGGGAACTCCAGTATTTTCCAAGGCAATACCCGAGAAAATCACCCAATAGCCGTACTCATGTGCCAGTTCCTGGATTGTCTCCAGTGATAATAGCTCAAAAGACATCCAGTAAACCCTTTACAAAAATTTATCCTTTATCACATTTTGACGTAATCTGGCAAATTATGTCAACTCGAACAGGACTTACGCACTCAGGGTGTCGGGTGTAGCCTTAGTAGGTGCGTTAGCCAAGCATAACGCACCCTACCCAAAAGCGAAGTTGTTTTGATACAACTGCTTAAGTTGGCACCAACTCACCCGGACGCAGTTTTGCCCATTTGCCCATTTCTTCCTTAAAGCTGTTACAGCCGACTACATCCCATTCCATCTCCACAAAATCCTCTTGAGGACGGATGTTGACATTGATGGTTGGTTCAATCGGCTCAAAATCTGGCATTTCCGTCAGATGGGGTTGCTCATGCTGGGTTTCCACCGCATTATAGGTGGTGCATCGGTCTACATAGTGGCAGTTAACGCAAATACACATTGCCCAAACTCCAAGTCCTTTTTGTTAGCCTAACTCAGACAAGCCATAGATTGACCACTATTTAGGTTGATTTTTTGATTTGTCTGATGTCTGATGTCCTTTGTCCGCCAGTATTCGTTACAGCTTCCCTCCGACGAGAGAAGAGGAGTAAACTACCCGACGCTGACGCTATCGCTTACAGTGCGGGCTTTCAAGAGCCCTCCAATTGTCTCGCAAGACAACCAGGAGCCTTCAGGGCGGTTTACAAGCGCCCCGATTGCTTTAATGTTCATCGCACCGTTGAAATCTGCGTCACCATGCCAGCCGCAATGACCACACTTAAACCGCTTGCCGCTGCGATAGGACTTATCGGGGTCAGGGTGAATGTGCAGGCACTGGTGACAGGTTTGGGACGTATAGCGAGGATTGACGGTGACAACTTTCACGCCAGCACCCAAGGCTTTGTACCCGATGAACAGCCTCAGTTGATGGAATGCCCAACTATTACTGCGTCTGCGTTCTGTTTTGTTTCGCGGTTGCTGGTTGGTGCGTTCCCGAATTCCCGTCAAATCTTCCAGAGCAATACTGGCTCCAATACTTTTTGCGGTTTCAACGATGCGTCTAGAAACATTGTGATTGACCCAACTCTGGAAACGACGCTCACGACCAGACAACCGTTGCAGCAGTTGACGGCATCTCCGTCTCGAACTGCGTGTGCCCTTACTGGCTTTGTGCTGGAGCTTGGCTCTCAAGTTGGCAAAGTGGTCACGAACTTTGGTTATGTCTTGCCCATCCCAGTGTTGACCTTCCGATGTGTGTGCAATATCTGTGCGTCCCAAGTCCACACCCAAAACCTCATCCCCATCTTGCGGCTCTGGCGGTTCCGACTCCAGGCAAATTTGGATGTAGTAGGAACCGTCTTGCCGTTTTACTAGGGTTGCCGATTTTGGGTTAGCCCCTGCCAACATCCCTCGCTGATAGTTGCCAATTGCCAATTCAAAACGCTCACGACCCTCAACGGTGGTGAGCGAAACTGTCCAGTCCTTCTGCCGAAACGAGAAGATTCGAGCGTCATAGGTAACAAAGCCAGCCTTGAAGACCTTGACCGGACGATTCTTTTGTTTGGCAACCTTGCGAGAACCTGCTACTCTCCTGCATACCTGCTGCGCCAAATTGCTCGACAAGCCAAATCGGGCGCGAACTTCGTAGTAGCACAGCGATTGCAGCTTCACTGCATTGACTATCTTCTCCGGCGTGTTCTGGTTAACCCAGTTCAACGCCTGCACAAACGCATCCAGCGTTGCATCCAGTTTCACGGGTTGCAACTCAGATACCTTGAGCTTACAGGAGATAGTCAGGACTTGATTCATAGCCCTATTGTATCTCATCAGAAAGAGGCTGTCTGTATGTCCGATAGATTATTGTCCGGCTCCGTTCCTACGCCGGACTCGCATTCCTCCCGACGCTCGGCTTCGCCAGAGCGCGGGGTTCCTGCTGTTTTAGCTGAAATTTGTATAAGGTGTGGAGCTTGAGGCAGCTTTATACATTAAGATGGACTGGTACATGTAAGACCTGTGAAGGCAATGGGATACCGTAGGACAGACGGGAATTTAAGCTTGAGGAGTGAGTTGAAAAGGCTCAAGTATGCTCTGTAAGACCAAAGGTGAACCGATTCATTAGTGAAGCGAGTAACCAGAGGCAAAATCAGCCCAAGAATCACCCGCGTTTTAACCGGGTGAGTGTTAAGATGAACTCTGACTTATCTGTTCTGTCTCCTGAAACCTTTCCCTTCAGCTTAGAGTGGTTATCACCTCAAGCCTGTTTAGTCGGTGGGGCGGTACGAGATGCGTTGCTGGGGCGACAGGCTGACTATTTGGACTTGGACTTTGTTGTTCCAACTGACGCGGTGACAATCGCACGAGAGCTGGCAAGTCATTATCAAGCTGGGTTTGTGGTGCTAGATGAGGCGCGACAGATTGCCAGAGTCGTTTTTGATACCGCAACCGTTGATATCGCTCAACAGGAAGGGGAAAGCCTAGAGACTGACCTGTATCGACGTGATTTTACCATTAATGCGATCGCGTATAATCCGCAGAGCCGCCAAATCATTGACCCCTTGCAGGGTGTAGCCGATTGCCGTGCAGGGATTATCCGCATGGTATCCCCAGCGAATCTCCAGGATGATCCCTTACGATTACTTCGAGCCTATCGCCAAGCTGCTCAACTGGGTTTTACGATAGAACCGACGACTCAATCCACAATTCGCCAATTTTCTCCCTTACTGGCAAAAATGGCAGCCGAACGGGTACAGGTAGAGTTGAACTACCTACTCCAATCTCCCCAAGGAACACCTTGGCTTACCGCCGCTTGGCAGGATCAATTACTTCACCACTGGTTCAGTCATGGGAATACTGAGAATTTAGCCCAAATCGCGGCAACTGACAACGCCGCGAGTGTTCTGGCTCAAAGGTGGCACAAATTAGGCAGCCAACTGGGAACCCCAGTGAGTGGCAAGTCCTTATCTTGGCTGAGTTTAGCCAAATTGACAAACCTGTTACCCTCTACAGTTGCAGCAGCCGAAGCCCAACTTTTACGGTTAAAGTATAGCCGCGCCGAAATTCGGGCGGTGCTAATTATGATTCAATACTTACCCCAACTTTTATCTCATGTTACCTTGCCAATGACCTTAAGACATCAGTATTTTTTCTTTCAAAGTGTCGGGTCAGTTTTCCCAGCTTTAGCCGTTCTAGCCGTCGCCGCAGGACTATCTGTTGATCAAATAGCTCCCTTGATTAATCGTTATCTAACCCCTGAGGATCAAGTAGCTCATCCGACTCCGTTAGTAACCGGTCATGATTTGATGCAACAGTTGCAGTTACCGCCTAGTCCTCAAATTGGACAGTTACTCACACAGATTCAAATCGCCAGGATTGAAGGCAAGGTTTCAACTCGTGACGAGGCGTTAGCATTTGCTACCCAGTTGATAACTTAGAACGAGTCGGGGCAATTCATGAATTGCCCCGAAAGCTAGCTAACTGACTAACTTTAAACCGTGACGCCGTTGGCTATCCTCCTCAACGCTACTCGTAACAGCCTGCTGATTTGACTGTAATGCCTGTCGCATGTAGATAATCTGTGCCATCATTTGTTCGAGTTGATGGTCAATTTTCTCGACTTCTGAGGTTGTTGTTGATAATGACGGTTGTGCATTCTGGGCTGGGGTATTACCGAAGACGGCTTGAGCTGACGCTAACGATGCGGCGAGTGCTTGCATCGAGTTGGCTTGAGCCGAGGTAATCGATGCTTCATTAATCACCTGCGGTTCCACTTGCGGTTGCGCCTCAGTCACATCCACTGATGCTGAATCTGCTGTCGGCGATACCTGTTGCTCTAATCGGGTTTGCAAAGACACTTCTGTCTCTGGGGCTTCTGATTCGAGAGACAGAAGTGTCTGAATGTCTGGGAGGGGCGTTGTACTGGTCGATTGGGTTGTCTGTTTATCCAACCAGTTTTGTAGCCCAGAAGCATCCAACTGGGATTGTGAGCTTCTGATTTTGTCTAGCAGTTTTTGCTTGTCTTCTAGATTTTGGGCTAAGTTTGCCAGTTTTTGTTCAACTTCAGCCGATTTCCGGGAAGACTTTTGCCACCCCATCATCGCCACACTCGTTAGTCCTACGCCTGCGCTTAGTAAACCTGCCACTCCTAGATATTGAGGTGCAAATTCTTTCAATTCGCCAAAAAAAATCGGTTCTTCTTGAACTTGAATTGTCACGGGCTTGGAGCCGAACAGATTGAGGGGTAGGGTCAAGGCGGCAAATACGGTTGCTGAAATTGCCACGGGTGTGAGAATGAATTTTAGGGCAGTCGCACTGGTCGTCATTGGTAGTTCCCTCTAAAAATTACCTGCGTTTGTTGTGATACTCCTGGAGTATCAACCGTATTCAACGGTTTTGCAGATTACCCCTGTCTGTGAATAGACGGCTTCAACAAGGAGTATAAACTTGTAGCGCACCTGATTTAAAGAGCTATTCATTGGAACCGTCTAAAATTCACCTGATAGATGAAGGTTGTCTGTCTTTAACTGAGTTTGCTCTTTCTTTTATTTAATTTAATCTAAATTTCGACGATTGTATATAAAGCTTTCATGAAGAATTTTATCAGAGGATAAATACCTAATGAATTTATTTATCAGGAGAGAAAAATTTATATATTCTTTCTCCTTGAAAATCCGTCGTTTTTTGCCAATTTATGGCTGATGAGTAATGACGTGATCGGGCAAGGAAAGTTGCCGCAATTGTTGATTAATATTAAGCGCTGCGGCGAATCCGGACTTCATGGCACTTTCAATTAAATTATTCCCACACCAATCGCCACAACAGACGAGGGGTAAAGGTTCTGTTGTCACAAGGCAATCTTGATGGGCGGGAGTTCGGGGAAAGGCATAGCGCCAGCGATGCACTTGGAACCAATCCGGGGACTTGAGCCAAGGAACGAGTAATTGAGCCGCATGAGCAAGTAACTGTTGACCCGCCTCTTGTAAATCGGGAGCATCTAGATAATGTTGAGCAAACTTAGCTGTACTATGAAGCACATAAATCGGTGAAGTTGCATCAGAACGTTTGCTGCTGTCTAAGCCAATCCAGGCTAAATTATCATCTGGAGAACATTTGATCGAGTATGACTTTAATGGGGGTTGTTGGGGGTTCGCATAACCCGCCATGACACTGAGACAGGGGTCAAATTTAACTGCCTGTAGACTTTCTATTAAATTTGAGGAGAACACCCTCTGATCCAAGGGTTCGAGTACCGTTAAGGCTTGGGGGGCGGGAATCGCCATAACGACGGCAGCTGCGGTCAACTCGTTGTGTGTCTCGTCAGGTGTATGGTAGGTAATATGCCAGGTTTGTTCAGGGGTAGGCGCGATCGCATGGACGCGACAGGAGAACCAGATATCTAAACCCTGAGCCAAATATTTAGCAACGGCGGTGATTCCGTTTGGGGCGATATACCGAGGAGATGGGTATTCAGACTCATCTTGATTATCCCCCCAGAGGTGAAGGATGCCGCGATCGCACAATGTCTGAATCAGTTGCTGTGATAACTTGCCCTTAGCCAAGAGAAACGGTACACCGTGATCAACCGGAGTTCCCTGAATGCGTCGAGTCGCCACTCGCCCACCAACGCCACGAGACTTTTCTAAGACAACGACTCGATACCCAGCTTGGTACAATTGTTGAGCGCAGATTAGTCCTGCCATACCTGCACCGATAATCGCAATATCAAACACTAGAGATTCTCCTGTCCGGTTGAAGTTAAGTATACAGGTAGAATAGAGAGCAGTAGGGTTTATAGGGGTTGGAGGGAAGACCATTGGATGAACTCAGAAGCGCCTTAGAACTGGCAACGGAAGACGAATTACAGCAACTGACACAAATTTTGTTCCGTCGTCAGTTTAATCCTCTAGACTATATTCAAACTCCTGAACCCATTGAGGTTCAAAGTCAAGATCGGCAGGCGTGGTTGGATGCTCTAGAGCAACGGTTTCGCTTTTTAGCCGCCGATGGGGTGACGGTACTTAAGGGACGCACGAAGGACTTTACCTACCGACAAGCGCTGATTCAGGTTTGCCGTTACCTGAAGATCCCTTATTCAAAAAAACTATCAACCACGGATATCGAGGAAGAAATATTTCTTAACCTGATGAGTCGCGCCTGGAAAAAATTACCTCCCGCTGAACAAAAATCGATTACTGTGCAGGTAAAGCGCTCATTAGCTCAGTCGAATCAATCCCAACCCTTACCGGCGCATATCCAGCACAATCCGATGGATTTGTTGATTAAGGGCGGTTCGGCGTTAGCCGTGTCTTCTGTTGTTAAGCCGATTATTCTCAAACAGGTGGCGCGTCAGTTTGCTATCCATTTTGCCCGGTATCAAGTAGCAAAACAAGCAGCGGTTCAGGGGGGTGCAGCAGCGGCGACTCAGTTTCAGAATTATCTGGTGCTGCAAACGGCGAAGCGGGGAATGGCAGCGAATGCAGCGCGTTATGGGGCAACTCGCACCTTATTTGCCTTCGTCGGACCGGTATTGTGGGGCTATTTTTTTGCCGACTTAGGCTGGCGTGCGATCGCGACAAATTACGGTCGGATTATCCCAACTATCTTAGCGTTAGCACAAATTCGCCTGCTGCGGAGCGAATGTTGGGAACCTGTTTAGCTTAGCCTCGTTCCCAGGCTCTGCCTTAGCCTCGTTCCCAGGCTCTGCCTGGGAATGCTCCCCTGGAGGCTCTGCCTCCCATTTCATAAAAGCTTACATTTGTTTAATAAATATAATATTTAGAAATAAATAGTCATATTCCATCTTTATTTATGAAGATTCAGTGAAGATGTGATTTGACTTAATTTTTCTGTGTCAATTAATACTATTGTCTCTATAGAGAAAAATTGTTGTTTACATATAGAGGCATCGCTCATGGTGCATCAATCACCATTATCCTCTACGAATCCCCCGTCCCTCGAAATAACAGGTTCCCGGCAATTCACCGCTTGGTTAGCCGAGCAAAATCTCAGCCTTGCTTTTACCACGTATCAAGCTGGGAAGGTGTTTTTTATTGGACTACAACCGACGGGACAATTGTCAATATTTGAGCGCACGTTTGAGCGGTGTATGGGGTTGTGTATCCATGGCTCCACCCTTTATATGAGTTCGCTTTATCAGTTATGGCGATTTGAAAATGTTCTAGAAGCAGGACAAGTTCACAACGGTTATGACTGTCTTTATGTGCCGCAAGTGGGTTATGTTACCGGGGATTTGGATGTGCATGATGTGGCGGTGGTTTATCCTCCCCTAACCCCCCCTTCAAAAGGGGGGGGATCTCTTGCTCCCCCCTTACAAAGGGGGGCTGGGGGGGATTCCCCCATCTTTGTCAACACCCTATTTAGCTGTTTGGCGACAGTGAGCGAAACTCACAGTTTTATTCCAGTATGGCAACCGCCGTTTATTTCTAAGCTGGCGGCTGAAGATAGGTGTCACCTGAATGGCTTGGCGATGGGAGAAGGACAACCGGCGTATGTGACAGCCGTGAGTCAGTCGGATGTTGCTGATGGCTGGCGGGATAAACGGCGCGATGGCGGTTGTGTGGTTGATGTGGGGAGGAATGAGGTGATTTTGACGGGGTTGTCGATGCCTCATTCGCCGCGACTGTATGGGGATAAACTCTGGTTGCTCAATTCTGGCACGGGGGAGTTTGGGTATGTTGACTTGGAAAGGGGAGAGTTTGAGTCAGTGGCGTTTTGTCCCGGTTATTTGCGCGGGTTGGCGTTTAGTGGGGATTTTGCGATTGTCGGGTTGTCGAAACCCAGGGAGAATAAGACGTTTTCGGGTTTGGCGTTGGATGAGCGGTTACAGAGTAAGCAGGCTGAACCTCGCTGTGGGTTATTGGTGATTGATTTACGCAGTGGGGATATTGTCCATTGGTTGCGAATTGAGGGGATAGTCACGGAATTGTATGACGTGGCGGTGTTGCCAGGAATGCGGCGTCCGATGGCGATTGGGTTTAAAACGGATGAAATTCGGCGTGTTGTCAGGGTTGGTTCTGTTGAAGAAAAGTAATACAGTAACTGAAACCTGAGACAGGAATTTACTATGGCTACTGCGTCTTTCAACCTTTCTGAACTTAACGGTAGTAATGGTTTTGTCCTTAACGGCATTGATGCGGGTGACTCCTCAGGTGCTTCTGTCAGCAATGCTGGAGATATCAATGGAGATGGGATTGATGACCTGATTATCGGCGCTCGTTATGCTGACCCCAACGGCAACTTGCGTGCGGGGGAAACCTATATTGTGTTTGGTAAGAGTGGGGGTTTTGATGCCACTCTCAACCTTTCTCAACTCAATGGTAGCGACGGCTTTGTAATAAACGGCATTGATAGTTATGACTCCTTGGGTGCTTCTGTCAGTGGAGCTGGGGATATCAATGGGGATGGGATTGATGACCTGATTATCGGAACAGGGAGTTTTTACTCCGCAGGAGAAACATACATCGTGGTTTTTTTTGGTCAGGGTGGGGATTTCGATGCCACTCTCAACCTTTCTCAATTGGATGGTAGCAATGGCTTTGTCATCAACAGCATTGGTAGCTTTGACTCCTTGGGTGCTTCGGTCAGCGGAGCCGGAGATATCAATGGAGATGGGATTGATGACCTGATTATCGGTGCCCCCTATGCTGACCCCAACGGCAACTTGCGTGCGGGGGAAACCTATATAGTGTTTGGTAAGAGTGGGGGTTTTGATGCCACTCTCAACCTTTCTCAACTCAATGGTAGCAACGGCTTTGTCCTCAACGGTACTGATAGCTTTGATAGCTCAGGTGGTTCGGTCGGTGGAGCTGGAGATATCAATGGTGATGGTATTGATGATCTGATTATCGGTGCCCCCTATGCTGACCCCAACGGCATCTATGGTGCAGGGGAATCCTATGTGGTGTTTGGCTCCTCTGATGGTTTCAATGCCAGTTTCAATCTGTCTCAATTGGATGGTAGCAACGGCTTCGTCCTCAACGGCATTGATGAAAATGACTTCTCTGGTTATTCAGTCAGCGGAGCTGGAGATATCAATGGTGATGGCATTGATGACTTGATTATTGGTGCAGACCGTGCTGATCCCAACGGCAACTCGGGTGCAGGGGAAACCTATGTGGTGTTTGGCAAAAGCGGGGGTTTCGATGCCACTCTCAACCTTTCTCAACTGGATGGTAGCAATGGTTTTATCCTTAAAGGCATTGATCGCTCGGATGGCTCAGGTGTTTCGGTCAGTGGAGCTGGAGATATCAATGGTGATGGGATTAATGACCTGATTATCGGCGCACCATCAGCTGACCCCAACGGCAACTATGGTGCAGGGGAAACCTATGTGGTGTTTGGCAAAAGCGGGGGTTTCGATGCCACTCTCAACCTGTCTCAACTCAACGGTAGCAACGGCTTCGTCCTCAACGGCATTAATGAGCGTGACTCCTCAGGTCGTTCGGTCAGCGGAGCCGGGGATATCAATGGTGATGGGATTGATGACCTGATTATCGGCGCACCATCAGCTGACCCCAACGGCAACTATGGTGCAGGGGAATCTTATGTGGTATTTGGCAATGCCAATCAACCCCCAAAACTTGACCTCAACGGCAGTGCAGCAGGCATTGATTTTGCCGCCTTCTTTACTGTTCCCGGAGTCGCTGTTCCTATTGTTGATCTTACCAACCTTACTGTAAATGACCCTGACTCTACGACACTTGAGGGGGCAAAAGTCACGATCACCAATCTCCAAGACGTTGGCACGGAAGTTCTGGCTGCTGACACAGGTGGCACTAACATTACTGCTAGCTACGACCCTAACAGTGGCACGCTCATTCTCACGGGTGAAGCTACCGTTGCCAATTACCAACAAGTTTTGCGAACACTTACTTATAACAATACTGCTTCAACACCCAATCCCACAGACCGAATCATTGAGTTTTCAGTTAGTGATAAACTTGCCAGAATTAACAGTACCACAGTTGCTACGACCACCCTTACGTTTTTAAACATTGCCCCTAATTTATCTTTCAACCTGTCTCAACTCAACGGTAACAATGGCTTCGTCCTTAACGGCATGGATAGCAGCTCAGGTTATTCTGTCAGTGGAGCCGGAGATATCAATGGTGATGGCATTGATGACCTAATTATTGGCGCACCTGATGCTGACCCCAATGGCAAATACAGTGCAGGGGAAACATACATTGTGTTTGGCTCTTCTGAGGGTTTCGATGCCAATCTTAACCTGTCTCAACTCGATGGTAGCAACGGTTTTATCCTCAACGGTATTGATAGCTTTGATCGCTCAGGTCGTTCAGTCAGCGAAGCTGGGGATATCAATGGTGATGGCATTGATGACCTAATTATCGGCGCACCTTTTGCTGACCCTACCGGGGAAACATACATTGTATTCGGCGCACAAGAGGG
>NZ_JBKHUP010000081.1:0-39571 GCF_046565525.1 Coleofasciculus sp.
AACAGTTGCTTTAAGGAGAAAACACGACACCCTTCAGGGTAAACGTCGTGTGCCTGGGAACTTGGGAAGACAATTAGAACTGTTTTCTCAGGATATGTGGAATGTGAGTTCCGCAGAATCCCCCTTTTAGAAAAAGGGGGAGTGTCAAGACCAACTATAAACGCTATACTATTGCAACCTCTGATGATACTCTCCCATACCCCCTGCCTGATATCCCTTAGTAGTTGGCTCAGATAGCCTTCGCCAACGTTTTGCTATTTTAATGATTGCCTTGCCAGTCCCGATTTACTTACTTGCGGCGTCAGACATCGGTCCTCTTTTGGGCAATGTTTGGCTTGATGTTACCGTGTTGGTTGTGATGCTTTTGCTTTCGGGTATGTTTTCGGGTTCAGAGACGGCAATCACGGCATTAGATAATCTTAAACTGAGAGCGCTGATCAAAGACCAAGGTGATCCCAGTGGTATATTTCGCCTAGTTTTGGAGAAGCGATCGCGGTTTATTACGACACTGCTGGTGGGAAATAATTTAGTCAATAATTTTTCGGCTATTCTCACCAGTAATCTTTTTGCCCTGTGGTTGGGTAGTGCTGGCTTGGGCATCGCCACGGCAATTGTGACGTTTATCGTCTTGATTTTTGGAGAAATTACGCCTAAATCACTGGCAATTAATAATGTATTGCCTGTTTTCCAGGTCGTCGTTCGCCCGATCTATTGGCTATCTAAATTTTTATCCTTTTTTGGCATTATTTCTTTTTTGGAAACCATCGCCCAGACCGCTATTCGCTTTTTTCAGGGTGGGATTGTGCAAGAGGGCGAGTCGGTAAGAGATCTCAAGTTAATGATCGAGGTGTTAGGGGGTAAAGGAATTCTCGATCTGGATAAGCATCAACTGCTGAATAAAGCGTTGATGTTAGACAACTTGAGCGCTCGCGATGTGGTTAAGCCGCGCATTGAAATGCGGACAATTTCCCACGAGGAAACCTTGCAAAATTTAGTCAATTTCTGTTTAGAGACTGGATATTCTCGGATTCCGGTTCAGGAAGAATCAAAAGATGAAATTGTGGGTATTGTTCACCTGAAAAAAGCCCTACAGTATTTAAGAGTCGCCCAACCTGAACAGGGCGATATCCCAGTTACCGCCGCCATGGACCCACCGATTTATGTGCCAGAAACCAATCGAGTGGCGACGTTACTTAAAGACATGTTACGACAGCGTTTTCATATTGCCATCATCGTGGATGAATACGGCGGTACGGTTGGATTGGTGACGTTAGAAGATATTCTAGAGGAACTTGTGGGTGAAATTTATGATGAGAGCGATCGCCTCGTTCCTACCCGTTTGAGAACATGAACTTAGCTCTCATTTTTGGCGAGTATAAAACATTAATTGTTCACTTTATACAGATAAGCGATGAGCCAACAAGAACTAAACCTGATTCTCGAAACGTTACATACCTTTTCTTGGCACGGGATGATTCACTGTATGCATTTATTTGCTCCAATGCTCAGCGAAGCACGACATGCAATTTCTGAAGCGGGAGCTTTTCTAAAGCATCATATAAACGGGTGATTCTTGGGCTGATCTTGCCTTAGGTCATCCGAACGCTATGTGCTTTCACGCTCCATGTTAATCCAGCTTCAATTGTGCAATAATAATGCCGATGATGGCTAAAATCGCAGTTGGATAGAAAGCATAGGTATAACTACCAAACAAATCCCGAATTTGTCCGATGGCTAGAGTTCCTAACAATGCTCCTGCTCCATAGGCAGTGAAAACCATCCCATAGTTCTTGGCATAGTCCTCCGGAGCGAACAGAATTAGAGTAGCTGTCGGTGCGATCGCTAACCATCCCCCTAAGCAAAGCCAGAACAGAGAAAAGGCAACCAGATAAGTCAAAGCTTCTCCCTCTCCCGCGTTGAGCATCAAAATGGAAGCAATCAGAATCAACACATAAGAGATCATTGCCGCTCCCTTTGGCTGAAGCCGATCCGTCAACCAACCAAAGAGGGGACGCCCGATTCCATTAAAAACGGCAAATAGAGAAACCGTAATCGCTGCGGTGGTAGCATCAAGTTTGATAATTTCCTGTGCTACTGGACTAGAAATCCCGATCGCAGATAGTCCGACAAAAGTGCCGATGGTGTAGCAAACCCAGAGAGTATAGAAGGAAGGCGATTTCAATAGTTCTCGCCGCTTATCTTTGGTTATTTCATTGATCCCTTTGGCAGTTCCTGTTTGGGGTTTCCATCCGACTGGGGGTAATTTGAGGGTCATTGAAATTACAAGGATAATTGCTGTTAAGCTAATCCCCAGAATCGTGAAGGTAGGAAGAACTCCATAAGCTACAATTAACGTTTTGGCTAGCGGTGCAGTCACTAAGGGAGAAAGTCCAAACCCGATCGCCGTCAATCCAACTGCCAATCCTTTGCGATCGGGAAACCATTTGGCTGAAACAGTCAGGGGAACACCATAGGCAATGCCAACTCCCGCACCAGCGATTACACCATAGGTAATCGTTAATGACGTGATATTCGTTGCTAGGCTGGAGAGTATATAACCAATTCCCGTCACCACGCCACCTATCGCGGTAATTTTGCCCACGCCAATCTTATCGATGTAAAATCCTGTAATTGGCATCAACATGGCATAGAGGACTAACAAGATAGTGAAAGGCAACACACTTTGGGTGGCGCTGATGCCAAATAAATCCTCTAGCGGTTTGCGAAAGATACTCCAAGAATAAACTGTTCCTAGACAGAGGAGAACCATCGAACCTAACGGGATTAGAAACCATCTGCCTTTTTCTGCTGGTAACCCAAAAAGGCGAACAGATTGCCAGTTATCCATAACCTCTCCTGCACATAGCGGATCTCAGCCTAAGCTTTCGATCAGGATATCAGTGGTTAGGTAGGAATTCTAGTAGGAGGTGTCAGCAGGTTTAGAGCGTCGGTTCATTATTAGCGGTTAGGGGTGGGGAAGAAGTAGCGAATTTTACCATTAAGCAATAAACCAAACTATTGGTCTCCCCCGTGCAAAAAACGCGAAGCATCCTCTGGTCTCCCCCTTAAAAAGGGGGACGGAAAGGGGATCTAAAAGGGGGACGGAAAGGGGATCAAGAAGGGGGATCAACAGGTCACGTTTGATCAATAATTTCTGTTACTTTAACCTTAATTTGCCCCTGAGCTAACTGAATCTGTAATTCTTCTCCAGGAACGACACTTGCCGCATTACGGGCAATTTTTCCCTGTTCGGTACGCACCACAGCATAACCTCGTTTTAAAACATTGGTCGGGTCAAGGGTGGCTAACTTTTGCCCCAAAAATTGGCAGTGCTGAGTAGCTTGACTTATGCGCCAATTTATGTTATAAGCTAATCGCTGTCGCTGCTGTGCGATCGCGTGTTGTTCCTGCTGTAGCTGTCGGTCAAGGGGTAAGCGTTGGAGACGGTTTTTGAGTTGGTGTAATTGGTTGCGGGAGATATCCAGATGATGAGTCACCGCCTCATGTAACGCTTCCTGACGCTGCTGATGTTCGCGCCGCAGTGTCGCCAACTCTGGCACTGCTCGTTCGGCGGCGGCTGTGGGTGTATGAGCGCAAAAATCAGCCACTAAATCTGCCAAAGATTCATCCCGTTGATGACCAATCCCAGTTAACACTGGAATCGAACAATTCGCGATTGCTCTCACCACTCGCTCATCATCAAAGCCAACTAAATCCTCCGATGCACCACCCCCTCGCGACAAAATCACCAATTCAGCCCTCCCGTCTCGCTCAACTCGCTCAATCGCTGCCACAATCGATTCGGGTGCCAAATCCCCTTGCACTTGTGCCGGAGAAAACAACACACATAACCCAGGATACCGTTGTCGCAGGGTGCGGCGAATATCCCCCCAAGCGGCGGCTTGGGGTGAAGTGACTACCGCGATTGTTTGCGGATGCGTTGGTAGGGGGCGCTTGTTTTGGGCATCGAATAATCCTTCAGCCTCCAATCGTTGGCGAATTTGGTTGTAGCGCAGCGCCTTTAACCCCTCTCCTCCCGGCAACGCCTGCCAAACCATAAGCTGGTATTGTCCCCGTTGCGGATAAATCCGGATACTGCCTAAAGCAATCAACTGTTCTCCGGATTGGGGGAGTTGCACCAGCTTACTTAGCACAGAGTTCCACACCACGCATTGAATGGATGCCTTGCCCTCTAGATCTTGCAGAGTGAAAAACATACCACTCCGATGGCGGTTCGCACTAGAGACTTCTCCTATTACCCAAACCTTCTGGAGTTGGGTATCCTGCTCTAACACCTCTTGAATATAGTCGGTTAACCCAGCAACCGAAAGGGTTCCCTCTGGAAGCGATGAATTATCATTTGTCATTTGTCCTTTGTCCTTAACTATATGCTCGCCCAGCTCGCCCAGCTCGCCCAGCTCCCCCAGCTCTCCCAGCTCCCTCGAACTTGCTGATTGACCCAACAGTGCTATAGTAGTACCTGTGTTCTATACTAGGGGAGAGGAAATGCTGTCAAATGTCTCTCTCCAGTCCAAGACTTGGGATCAAAACACAGTAACAGTTTGGCAAAATTTTGGCGTTGATGAACAATTTCCTGGCATTGACAAATTAGCATTTCTGTGATTTTGTTCCAAAAATCAGGTCACGTTAATCTCAACAGACAGTCGGCGTTAAAATAGAGCCAACTTTCTTTGTGCACCCATTCTCAGTCCATATCAATAACAGTTCTTGAGGCATCCATGGCTACCCCAATTACCAACAGTCCCGAAAAGGAAAAAGCCCTGAACTTGGTACTCAACCAGATTGAGCGTACCTTTGGCAAAGGTTCGATTATGCGCTTGGGAGATGCCACCCGTATGAAGGTGGAAACCATCTCCAGTGGTGCAATTACCCTAGATTTAGCCTTGGGTGGTGGCTTGCCCAAAGGACGGGTTATCGAGATTTACGGACCAGAAAGTTCTGGAAAGACAACCCTCGCCTTGCACGCTGTAGCAGAAGTTCAGAAGAGTGGTGGGGTCGCCGCATTTGTAGACGCTGAACATGCCCTCGATCCAACCTACTCATCGGCGTTAGGGGTTGACATTGCCAACCTTTTAGTATCTCAACCGGATAGTGGTGAATCCGCTCTGGAAATCGTCGATCAACTCGTGCGATCGGCGGCTGTAGATATTGTTGTGATTGACTCAGTAGCCGCCTTGGTGCCTCGTGCGGAAATTGAAGGCGAAATGGGTGATACCCAAGTGGGATTGCAGGCGCGTCTGATGAGTAAGGCGCTACGCAAAATTGCTGGGAATATTGGCAAATCAGGCTGCACCGTCATTTTCCTGAATCAGTTGCGACAAAAAATTGGGATCACCTACGGCTCTCCCGAAGTGACAACAGGGGGTAACGCGCTGAAGTTCTATGCTTCAGTACGCTTAGACATTCGCCGGATTCAAACGCTCAAGAAAGCCAGCGAAGGGGAATATGGAATTCGCGCTAAGGTCAAGGTGGCAAAAAATAAAGTCGCGCCACCATTCCGAATTGCTGAGTTTGATATTATCTTTGGACAAGGGATTTCCCGGTTAGGATGTCTGGTTGACTTGGCTGAACAAACAGGAGTGATTAACCGCAAGGGAGCTTGGTATAGCTACAACGGCGATAATATTGCCCAAGGTCGTGACAATAGTGTCAGGTATATTGAAGAGAATCCTGAAATTGCCGCGACTATTGAACAACAAGTGCGCGAACAGCTTGAGATGGGAGCTATGGTGCCAGCGAATTCCATCAACCCAGACGAAAACGAGGAGCAAGAGGAAGCACAAGAACATTTTGAGGAAGATTAGATTAGCGGTTGTTTAGCTTTATCGCAGATTCATCTCACACCATAATCTAGGTTTGGTGTGAGATGAATCGCCATTTTACGGGTTGGAAATTTGCCGACTGAAAAATCGATCTAAAATTTCTGAGCGTTGATGAGAGTTTAATTTAGGTAAAGCCGATTCTCCAGATAATTCTTCTAGCTGCGCTAGTTCTTGCAAAAATTGCGAGGTTCCTTTTTGATAGTCGCCTTCATTTCCTTTGACTTTCGCAGGTAACTCGAAATCTTCATCTGTGGCTTTTCTTTTTGAGGATGGGGAGGGTTCTGCGGAGGAGGAAACTTTGGAAGCTTTCAGTTTAGCGATAATTTCTGGAGAGGCGGAATCAAGCTTTTGGGTATCGTTGCAGATGAAAAAGTAAAAAGCCAAGGTGCTGAGTCGAATGCAATCGCCATCCTTAAGCGGTATATGCCCATGTACAGGTTCACCGTTGACATAGGTGCCATTTGTGCTTTTAAAATCGACCAGGCAAAATCCTTTATTTTGCAGATAGTAAATTGCCGCATGATGACGGGATAAGTGAGGATCGGGAATCGATATCGCCAATTGGCGATCGCGACCGATAGTCCAAATTCCCTGAGGTTGAAACAGGGTTTGGGTTTTCCCTTCTACCAGATTGGTCATCAGACAAGGTCGCTGACTTTGAATGATGCCTGTCACAAAACGAATTGTTCGGCTCGAGAACGTTTTATGACCGGTTTTCTCAAGCTGAAGAATTTCATCGAGTAGACCCCGATGATACTCGTAGAGCTTCAGGAAAACCTGGTATAGACCCAATCGTTGTTCGATTTCCATAAAACGAGCCGACAATTCCTAAACAACCTAATACCCATTGATGGGAACTTTAACATCCGGATTGGTGTATCGTTTCGGATGAACTCCACAGGGTTAGAAATTTTACCTGGAGATTAAAAGATCTAAGTAGGTTGGCTGTTGCCTCACAGATCTGTCGAGTTCAAGCCAATCTTAACCTATGGCTTACGCTCTGCCCGTTGTTCTAGGCGAAATAGCCAAATCATTAGGGCGACAATGCCAATTTGTAGCCCCAGATTCGGAAATGCCGTCGCCACTTCTCGACCCGCAATTAACTGTGCCAGGAAAACAAGCCCTCCAATAAAGCCAGAGGCACCAAATGCTACATAGATAAATTTTCTCAGTCCTCGGTAGGGTGCTTTTGCCTCAGCTTTGAGTCGAGCGTATTTTTCCGGACTCATCTGTCGGGATTTGAGGTTCGACTGGGGCTGGCGATTGTTTGGGGTGGAATGGGTCATGAGTTTCGTTGATCGTACCTCTCTAGCTTAATGGTGACATGACTATCCCCACCTTGGGCAGTGAATTATGCCAAACCTTGCTTTAATATAAAAAATGTATCTTTGGAGTAACCTGATCACAGGGTTAATGCCAGAGAAGGAAAAAGATGCAGTTACTTGTACTAAAGCTTGCTATAGTAGTCAAGTGATGCCGGTGTAGCTCAGTGGTAGAGCATTCGATTCGTAATCGAACGGTCAGCGGTTCAAATCCGCTCATCGGCTTAATGTCAAGGTACGGAAAATAGGAAGGACATTAGGCAGAGGAGCGCGAGCGGTAAGCGGGCATGGTGATCGCTCCAGTTAGTAGAATTTGACTGGGAGGAAGCGATCGCATCGTTAAAGGCAGGTCAGCCTGTGGTTCCGGTGTGGTTAGACCAAATTCATCAACGCCTCAATCAGAAGCTACAAGTTCATCAGACTGCCAGATGCGATCATACCTAAGAGGATGAACGTAGGCGATCGCATAAACTACATTCAATGCTCCTGCTGCTTATCAGATGGTGGGGGCTGTTTTTGTATCTGTTCCTGATGCTCTCTACAGCTTTTGTAAGTTAATCCATTGTGCGATCACACTTAGCACATACTTCGCCATCACTCCGGATCAAGTCTTGCAGGAGAATCTTAGGGATAATAGAGTGTGAATGAGTAGTTCCATAACTCATGGAAGAGTGAGAAGTGCAGCCAATGAACCTCGAAATTATTCGAGATATTTTTCAAATCGTCTTTTATGCAACAGCATCTACAGTTGCTTGTATAGGCTTATGGAAGTGGCGAGAAGAGTTAAAAGGCAAAGTTGAATATGAGGCAGCTAAACAGGCATTAGCTAAAGCCTACAGTGTACGCGATCAGATTCGGATGATCCAAAGTGCGATCGTGTTTCCTTCTGAGTGGGCAGGATATGAGTCAGCGGAGTACGAAACTGAAAGACAACGCAAAGTTAATGAAAGTTTTTTTGCTTATAGCCAAAGGTTCCAAAAGCTTCAAGACAAGGTTTCCGAGTTGTATCCAGCAATGGTCGAGGCGGAGGCAGTATTTGGGGACGAGGCAAGGGAAAAATTAGATGAGCTTATTGCCATGACTAGAAGACTTTGGGCTGCCATAGTTGTGCATCATCAAGGACTCGATCAAGGTAGGCAAAATCATCAGGTAGCATATAGGAAATTCTTCAACATCATCAATGGCATTAATGAGTTTGAAACTCCAGATATGGGAACGGATGAAGAACCAGTAGATGACGACAACTTCAAGAGAGACTTAGACGCTGCCATGCAGGAAATCAAAGAGTATTTCAGTCCTATGTTGGGTCGCAATCACCCCAGATTGTAGGAAATTTTGTATTACACCGCTAATCAATAAAAAATACTCCGCTCAAATATCTTTCTGATACTCCCCCATCTCCCCAAACGGCAAAAAACACCTGTGACACCAGCCATTAACCCAATGCGAAGGGATTTTAAACCTCGCCCCACAATTGGGACACTCCGACAACAACCGTAACGAATGCCTCTCACACCGATCCGTCGTCTTAAACTGCCACTCAATCCGATGACAAGGCACCTCCCCATAACACGCCCCACACAAGCGAATCGGAGTCATCTTCATCCCTACCCCCACAGGCGGTAACATCTCCCGCAACCTCCCAGCATCCACTTGAACCCCCCGTCGAAAGACATCTAATTTGTCAATACCCCTGTGGGAGTCGCTGCCAACGAAAAAGGCGTTGATAAGTAAGGGCGCACGTCTATGCGCCCCTACCCTATTAATGTTTGGGTTGGTGGCGTCATCCTATCGGTGATCACTCGCTTTTCTTTCTCGCGCTACCTTTTGAAAAAATTCATTGTACTGTTGATGACCTTTGTGAAAGACAAAGTTTAAGGTTAAAGGCTCATCGACATCGCGAACATCACCAGGACCTTCGAGTACAACAATTTCATCGCCAGAGGTTTCATGCTGACCAATTTTCACCGACTTGCGATTTTTGACTTCACCTTGGCTACTATCGATATAGACAATAATATTGCCTGTATCCAACTCACGACCAATCGTTTGAATCAGTTGTAAAAAGTTGCGATCGCTCCCGCCTCGGCGAACCATTAATCGTCCCTGTATGTCTTCCACAGAGCTATTTACTGTATCTCCAACGCCAATCATCAGTGGCATATCTTTTGGGTCAAAATTCTCTTTAACTAATGCCAATAATTCCTCTAATGTTTTTGGCGCTTGTCGCACATTAAACTCTTCCCCCAATGGATAGGAACCCGTCCGTTGAAAATAATAACGATTTAAAATCCCTAACACACCTGCTTCTTTAATCGCTCCTTGCAGCATAAATTGAAAATCAGTGGTTCCCGAATCCTGCCCTTGAGCTGGGCGCAATAGTTCCTGTCCATTTAAATCTCTGCCTAAGTTAGGAGCATAATGAACAAAAAACGAATCGCTTAATCCTCTAATTTTTGCCTCTTGTAACAGTTCTTGCATCAGATTTTGCATATCTTTTTGCAAGTCCATATAAATTTGAGGATATTCGCGTAGTTGGTCGTAAAACGTATTTAGATTCGCACTAGGGGACGCCTTATTTTCTAATACAGACGCCTGAATACAGTCCTCCAAATTTTCAATTTCTGCGGCTGTACTCCTTTGCTCAAAAAAGCGGCGTAACCGTCGTTTAATTATCTGGGGAACTTCGGCTAAAAACTCTAATTCTGCTTCACTCACACCAGGATGAGACACATTCCCTTGGCGGTCTTGCCATTGCACACCACCACCCGCTAAACCGGGGAGATACAAGCCTTTTGCCTTTACCTCAGCCGAATTACCAAAGGCGCGTTCAATAATACCATTAACTCCTCGTTCTCCAATATGTTCTCCATTCGTCAGGACATAAAAATGACCCTCAAACGCCTGCGTCGCTTTGACATAGTTTCGGTCAATCACTCGCGTTAACGGATCTTTCACCAGTCCCATACAGACGCCATCTAAATCTTGGATAATTAGGATATTTTCTACCTGGGTCAAGACATCGACAAGGACTTCCGTCTTTAACGATAAAGTATGCTCATGGGGAAGAAGTTGAGAAGAAGCACTCATTAGTAAATCGCTGATGACAAACAGTTCATATTTTATCGTTCATGGTTCATCGTTCAGCGATAATCCTCTGACTCTGCCACTCTAGCAGCACAGCACGACACTGGAGACAGGTTAAATCTTGCAGGAGAGAGTGGATTCCTGGGGATGTGGTGGGGTAGGTGGTTCCAAGTCGGTTAGGGTTCACGGCGACTGTGGCGTCAAGTTCAGCAACGAAACCATAGAGAGATTGGTTCGAGAAAGAGCTATTGATTGCCCAGCCTGTAGAATTGAGGGGAGTTAGGTTCGCGATCGCGTCTTCACAGACTCCTAATTCCTGGCTTAAGATTCCGGGAACGGCGGCGACGGGGGTTTGTTCAGGATTAACCCGTCCACCGGGAAAATCCAGCGTCGCTTCTCCGACACCAGGGCGATAAGTTGGTACAGGAAACAGAAATTTCCCCGCCTGAATCGTGATGATGACCACTGAATCAGCTTTTTCGACTCGCCAATAGTCAAGAATTCGCCCTTGGTCATCTTGTAGGCGTTCACCGATTAGGGTAAGCCAAGGGGAACGGATTTCCACGAAACGGTCTAGGGTTTGCCATGGGCGAGGTTTATTCATAAAACTTCACAGACAGACAGGGCGACCCGACCTAATTGAGTGGACTGGTGTTGTTAATTAGACCGAGCCGATCGCACCGATCCTACAGCACTCTCAAAACACTGGGAATACTATCAACCGCTTCTAACGCCTGAATTTCGGCTAATGCTTGGCGGAAGTTTCCTTCCCTGACATCATGGGTGACGACCACAATTTCTGCTAACTCATCCCGGAACCCAATTTGCACGACTGACTCTAAACTGACCCCATGATTACCAAAGCTCATACCCAAATGACCAATAACACTGGGTCGATCTTTAGTCATAATCCGGGCATAAAATCGAGTGACTAATTCTGAAATTGGGGAAATGCTGCAATAGTGTTGATGCACACAACTTAATAAGGGATGCAGGTGATGTGTCTCTCCCGCCGTTTTCAATACAGCCGCAATATTCAGAATATCGGATACCACCGCACTCGCCGTTGGACCAGAACCTGCACCCGGACCAAAGAACATGACTTGTCCCAAGGGTTCCCCTTCCACCAAAATCGCGTTGTAAACCCCATTGATACTCGCTAGGGGATGGGTTTGTGGGACTAGAGTCGGGTGAACCCTAATCTGTAGCATTTCTGATTCGGGGTCACTGGTGGGAACCTTCGCCTCTCGCTTGGCTACCGCGAGGAGTTTAATCACAAACCCTAAGTTCTGGGCGTAAGCGATATCGGCGGCGCTGACTTGACGAATCCCTTCACAGTAAACGTCTTCTAACTTAATCCGTCCCGCAAAGGCTAAAGATGCGAGGATGGCAATTTTATCGGCGGCGTCTAAGCCTTCGACATCGGCTGTGGGATCAGCTTCGGCATAGCCTAATTTTTGGGCATCTGCCAGAATATCAGCAAATTCTCCGCCCTCGGTTTGCATCCGGGTGAGAATGTAATTGGTTGTCCCGTTGACAATACCGATAATGCTGTGAATTTGATTTACCCCTAAGGACTGTTTCAGGGGTTGAATCACCGGGATACCGCCACCCACAGCCGCTTCCAGGAGAACATAGACGCCTTTTTCTTCGGCTGCTGTGAAGATTTGAGCCCCATAGCGGGCGATGACGGCTTTATTAGCGGTGACAATATGCTTACCGTGGGAAATGGCTTTGAGGATTAGCGATCGCGCAGGTTCTAATCCCCCTAGTAATTCGACGATAATATCAATTTCTGGGTCAGTAACAATCGACTCCAAGTCCGTGGTCATTATCGCGGGTGACACCTTCACGGATCGGGGTTTATCCAGCGATCGCACGCCGACTCGATGAATGTCAATCGTTTGCAGCAGGGGATTTCGACCTATGGGGTCTTGTAAAATTTTCGCTGTTCCCGTACCAACTGTTCCCAGTCCCAGTAAACCGATTTTAAAAGCCACAGCTATTATCCTAAAACTTTAAGCATTACAGAAAATGGGTCATCTTTTCACTCAAACCAACCGTCATCCACATAATTAATTTGGGCAAAGGGACTCAACGCTGATAGCACTTGAGTGCCGTAACTGCGATAGTTAACCCGATTGTCTAAGAGGGCAACAATCCCCTGAGAGTCTCGTACAGGTGCAACTGCCCGTTGTAATTCTCGCAACGCCGCAGGTAATAGAAATAAGCGAAACCAGTCTAAACGTCGCTGTTTGTAATGCGCCACTTTACCCGCAACCCAGGGAGATTCTAGGGAGGGTAGGGGTAACGTGGCAATAATGAGCAGTTGGGGAGAGGGTAAAAATTGCTGCTGAGAGCGCCAGAATTCCCAACCACAGACTAGAATACCATTCTCGTCTAGCTGGGTCTTTTCCACCTGAACTCGCGAGCCAAATTCAGCGGCTAAAACTGCCCCTAACTGGCTTTTCAGGGGGACATCCCCGACTAAGATGACGATAGGGGTTTTCACCTGATGAGTTGCCCCTAAAAGCGTTCGCACTTGTTGGAACAAGGCATGTTGGAATCGAGGCGTATTCGGCATTGGTAACCCATCGGGTAAATAAAGCTGAATCAGTTTACTGTGCCGATCTGGCGAGAATTTTAAGCAGGTTAATTCTCCTAAACCCAGTTGTTGACGGTAAACCGCAGCCGAAGCCTCCAAATCCAGCGCCGCGCCAATTAATACCACCGGTTGTTCTAACCAAATGGGACTGAGGGATGTTGCTACTTCTTTTGGTTCACAATACAGGGAAAACTGACCTTGCGATCGCTCAATAGCTGCCCAGGTAAACTGATTTGATGATTGCCAGCATTGCCAAAACTGTTTCCAGGCTGTTGGTAGATAGAAAGACTCCCCGCCATTTTCCGATTGTAAGACCTCAAACAACTCCTGGAGGACAGCTTGTTCGCCCGATTCTATCAAATAGCAATCGTAAGGATTTGCCGGATGCTCAAATAAGAGTTTAGTCAGCCGTACCCGCATGTCCCGAATCCAAGCCGTCTTTTGGGGATGGGCTAACATCAGTTCATGCCAATGCTGGGGCTCAATAGTACTCTTAAGTTGATCGCGCACCCAGTCTTCTAAATCGTCAGCTTGGTCAATGAGTGTGGGAATACCTGGAGGAAACTCCCTTTTTTGCGCCAAGCGATCTGCCAACCACGCTTCGGGAGTGGTAATCAGCAGTCCTTTAAAATCCTCATCTGGGAACGTGTCGCCAACGTAAATCGCCTTATTCGTACCCATCCATTCTTGCAAGCTGGGAATTTCTACCTGTAGCAGCCACTTTTGGACTGACACAGGCGCAACAATAATCACGGGTTCTTGCCATATTAAGGCAGGTGCCAGGTAACTCAGACGATAGAGTCCTTGGGTACTTCCCGTTTGAATTAATGCTGAACGCCCCAAGCGCAAAGCCCGCGCTACCAGCCGCGCCATTGTCAAATGGTGGGGCCAGTTGGGTTGACCTTGCTCTCGCAGAAAGGCACGTAGAGAGGAATGGACTTCTACTTCAATCACGTTAATCTCGTGGAAAGAAAGTTCCCAGAACTATAGACAGCTATTCTCATCTTGCCTCAACCTGAGGATGAGTTACTACGACTGGATTTTAGAACTTATCTAGTTTGACATAAGAATCGGGTATTAGGTGTAGCTGAGGTCTTGCACCAGTGCGTTAATCCTAAACACCAGCAGCTACCAACAACTGCTGCATCGCCTCCCCAGTTAACCCCTGCTGAATGTAACGAGGCGCATCCGGATTATAGGGACTGGCGACGCGATCAATCTTGACAATTTCCGCTTCTGGTGGTAATACAGGCACATCTGGATCGAAAGCAGTTGGACGCATCAACGAACTAGAAAACCCTTTGTAAATAGCAATCTTATCCTCTTCGCCAGCAATTTGAGCGGTAATGAGTAAAACTTCTTGAGGATACTTAATCGTGTATTGTTCTAAACGCTGCCCAATAGAATTTCCTTGGTTCATGGTTGATTGGGGAAGGGGTGATTGGGGAAGAGGAATTAAAAACTTTTAGCTTTTGACTTATCTGTCCCTGTCTCCTGCTACTGTTCCATAGCAATTCGTCCCTGTTTCCCTAAGCGAATCAGAACGAAATAGCTCAAGTACAGAACATAAGACAATAATCCGACAATGCCAATAAGACCCAAAAATTGAGGAGAAGACTCAGGATGAAAATATTGTTTAAACAACCAGGGGGGTTCTAGCCAAACTCTACAGCTAAACGTTTCCGCAGCCTCTGGAGTAAACGCGCATCCTAGATAGGGAATACTCCACAAGACACCAATTCCACAGTAAATAGTTATTGCCCAGCGCCAAGCCGTCAGCGTAAGTTTCAGCGGGTTAGTCGGTTGATCTTCAATATCTTCATTCACATCCACCCAGAACCAGAGGGAGATGGGAATCAGAATCCGGGCAAACCAACCCGATATAAAACCAATGGGCCACGAGGCAATCATGACATAAACCGTAATTGCCAATAAACTAGACACGCGCCAGTAGATAATTAACAGGCGCACGATCGCATCAGCTTTTTTAACAAAAGCCCATACAATTAGGATCAGGGGAATCAACACCGTAAATAAAACGGCTAACCGATAGTCTGTCCAGACTAATGCTTGCAGCAGTTGATCGGGCATAGCTAGTAGCCGACGAGTTCCTTTGGTTTCACGTTAACAGAGTGACACCGCGATCGGTTCACATCCCAAATTGTACGGTAATGTTGCCATTTCCGCTTCGGTAACATCATTTACGGTTGAATACTGACACTTTGGCACTCTCCCAGGCTCCAAGGTAGGGAGCAAGGTGGCAAAGTAGACTAGTGGAAGGCGAGGATTTTACCTACCGTAAGCCTGACTTATTAAAGTCTTTTTCTATGTAGAACCCTATATCCTAGGTTGTCTTGGTTCAATTGACTTGGGGCTTGCGGTTAACTTTAAATTAATCAACCCTTGTACACCATTATATTATGGCGATTCATCTCACGTCATAATTTTCAATTTGATGTGAGATGAATCGCCTATTTAGCTGAATTCATCCATACAGAATCGGCAGGGATAGCCGATGAAGAGTCATTCGTCGTAGACTCGGCACTCATCTGCATCAGGATTTTCTTCGCAATACTTCTCGAAGGAGGTTTTCTTTGTGCCTTGTTGCCTCTGGTGTGATGCCTCAGCTTGTAATTCTTCTACAGAATCCCAAGCTACCGCACAGTCTGGGGACTCTGCGCCTTGAGAATCACAAACAGCTCTAGCTTGCTGACGTTCCCGATCAATTTGTTCTTGAATATCACTCATTGACTACTTTCCTTGTTTCCTGATTACTGCACTAATGTATTGTACAGAACGCCTATTTATTTTGTGTTGACCGTCCCTGGATATATCCAAGTCGGTGCTTATAGGTCTTTAGGATTCTATGGTTTAACGTTCAGCACAAGCCGACACGCTGTTTACAATTCTACACGATCTGCCCAACTACCGGAAATAGGTATTGGGGATTGGGGAGGTTTTGACATTTACCTACGAGGGCATGGTGCGTGAGTTAACTCCCCATATCCCTCATCTCCCTGGCAGCAGTCCCTTGGGAGTTAGCCGAATTGGAGTTATCATAAGGCTTTGATTAGTAGCCAACCTGAAAAACACCCTACCCAGGGAAAACCGCAGTAGAACTCATGGCAAATTTGATGAAGTGGGTCAATGCCTTATCAACTCGTCCGTCCTTGGAAACAGCCATCGTCGAGGTGGTAGATCGTCTGGGACAATCGTTGTCAGTGCCTGCGGATTTGGGTCTGGTGTTCATCTCTTCCGCTTATGCCAGCGAGTATTCCCGATTAATGCCTCTGCTACAAGAACGGTTATCCGTACCCGTGATCATTGGTTGTGGGGGAGGTGGCGTGATTGGTATGAATGCCCAAGGTCAACCCCAAGAAATCGAAGCAGAACCCGCTCTCTCAATCAGTTTGGCAAGTATGCCAGAGGTTTCAGTACGGGCGTTTCATATTCCTGCAAGTGCCTTGCCTGACTTGGATAGTTCACCCAATGCTTGGGTGGACTTAATTGGTGTTTCCCCCCAAGAGCAACCCCATTTCATCTTATTAGCCGATCCCTTTTCCTCGAAAGTCAATGATCTGTTACAAGGGTTAGATTTTGCCTATCCCGGTTCAGTTAAGGTGGGAGGATTAGCCAGTGCCAGTGGGATGGGAGTTCAGAGTGGATTATTTTATCGTGATCCTGAACAATGCCCTGAGGGTACGTTACATCGAGAAGGTACAGTCGGCGTGGCGTTGAGTGGGAATGTGGTACTCGACCCCATTGTCGCCCAAGGCTGTCGCCCCATTGGTCAACCCTATCAAATCACCAAAGGCGAACGAAACATTGTACTGGAACTAGCCGATAGTAATGGAATGAGCTTCAGTGAGGCTGAATCCCAGCCGCCGTTAGTCGTACTGCGCGATTTAATTCAAAACCTGAGTGAGAGCGATCGCGAATTGGCGCAACATTCCCTATTTATTGGCATTGCCCGTGATGAGTTTAAGCAAAGTCTCGGTCCTGGGGATTTCCTGATTCGCAATCTGTTGGGTGTTGATCCCAGACTGGGTGCGATCGCGATTGGCGATCGGGTGCGTCCTGGTCAACGGATTCAGTTCCATCTGCGAGATGCCCGAACCTCTGAGGAAGACATAGAATTACTTTTACAGAATTATCAAAAGAAAGTCAATCCCACCCCAGAAACGGCGGGTGCATTAATGTTTTCCTGTTTAGGGCGGGGTCAAGGATTGTATGGGAAACCCGATTTTGATTCCCAACTCTTGTGTCGCTATATCAATAATATTTCAGTTGGCGGTTTCTTCTGTAATGGCGAGATTGGACCCGTAGGCGGGAGTACATTTTTACACGGCTACACGTCAGTATTTGGCATTTGTCGGCAACCTTAATTAGCAAGAGGAGGCGATTGAAATCGCAGCTACGCAAACAAAGTCCGCCTGCGCGGACTTTGTTATAACGGGGGTAGCTAACTCAGATTTGGTATCAGATGTTAGTAGGGTGGGTTAGGCGGGAACTCAATCGGCAAAATAACTGTTTAATTCAATATCCGCCGTAACCCACCAACAACGATATTTGGCGCTGGGATTTCGGTTCCTCAAGGGTGCAGTCGAGTACCTGCAATAATTTCTGATATTAGTCAACCCTAATTTTAGAGGAGTGGGATTTTTGGGTAAAACCTGCTTTCACTGCTCATTTGGGCTAAACGCTTCAACGAGTTCCTCAAGAGTGCAGTTAAGTACCTGTAATAATTTCTGAGTTTGCTCTGGAAATAAACGTGGTCTTTGTCCTCCTGTCTCCCATAGAGAAACAGTACCAACAGTGACATCCATCAAAATTGATATTTTCCGTTGGGTTAAGCCAGCACGCTTCCTCAAGTACGCAAACGTTATTGATTCTTCTTCGTTTGCCATTTGGCATCCTTGTTAACTTTAGGTTGATCAGTATTTTTGGACAAGTATTAGTCAACCATTATGTTAAAGAAGTGGGATTTTTGGGTAAATCCGGCTTTCACGGCTCATTTCGGCTAAACGCTTCTACGAATTCCTCAAGGGTGCAGTCGAGTACCTGTAATAATTTCTGAATTTGCTCTGGAAACAAACGTGGTCTTCGTGCGCCCGTCTCCCACTGGGAAACAGTCGTAACGGTTACATCCATTGCAATGGAGATCTCGCGCTGGGTTAAACCCGCACGCTCTCTCAAGTATGCAAATGTGATTCGTTTTCCGTCCTTTACCATGTCATATTCTCATGTTTTGTAAATTGAAGCAAATTAGTTGACAATTTTAAGTTGACTTAATTAATATGGACATGGAAAAAGACAGGCGAATCGAGGAGTCGGCTTAGACCTTCGATTAACTTGTCCATTTCCTTCACCTGTTAGGACTCGCAAACCTAACGTTTACCCTATCCATTGGCTAGCTAGCCCAACAGTTAGTTTAGCCATTGGCTAGGTTTCGTCTGGCTGTCTAAATGCCTTACGCTGGCTTACATCCTATCTTATATGACCAAAAAGCGATGCCGCAAAAGGGCGATCGCACTCAGTCTATCCATACATACCCTATGAGGACATTCAACGCAAGCTCGGCACTCGCTGTCGCGCCACAATTTGCTGCCATTCGCGCCGTTCTCCAACCCTAGGGTGATTACCTGCGCCAACGCCGGAAACGGTCAGCTTGTAACGTTTTCACAGCCTTTAATCCCGCCCGAAAACGATGACCCATCCACATATTCAAAAATTAAAATCTAAAATCCAATGACTGCTTTATTTCGCCGTATTAACCCCGCGCAAAAGTTCCGCATCACCAAACGCCAAATCGCCCAATTCCTGGGAATTTCCGAATCCCTAATTGTCAAAGTTGAATCCTGGCTTTATGTTCTATTCGTTCACCGCTTGGACAAAGGCGGACAATTTATCAGTTATCGCCAGATGGAACAATGGAAAAATGCCGTAGCCTGTCACCTGCAAAAATGCTCAACTTGGGAACAGTTAGAACATCTGTGGATTGCTATTAAATTTGATCACACGAAGCATCAAAAACAATATGTCGCCTCTGTCTTGCCATTCCTGGACAAAATTAGGTTGAAATGTCTGGAAGCCATTTCCCCAGAGTTAACCGTTGCCAAGGTGCAGGTCTATGATAGTCTATTAACGTGCGATCGCACCCTGATCTCTTGTGGCTAAAGACGCACTGACGTAGGTGTCCAGAATTCTTCCGGTAAAGGCTGATCAAAATCGTCACTTGTCCAGATTCCTCCAGCATGTAATCCCGCTATGCGTCGTGGGATTGATGATGCGATGGGTACGAGACGGGCAAGGGGAGTACTACCTTCGGTCAAGACAATCTCTGTACCTCCCCGTACTAGAAACAATAACTCCTGCAAATTTATCTGTGCTTCATGCACATCAACCATTTTTGTAGACATTAACTGTTCTCCTAGCTACAACTCAGAATAACCAATCGCGTCCACTCCACAAACTCATGACTCCAGGAGTAATGTCGTGTGATTATCGATAAAAGCAGGTTTCCCATTACTATCCATCGCGCTAAAGGTTTGGAAATAGCGGCGGACAAGGGGTGGAAAGTCAGGAAAATCAAAACAGGCGTCACCCACAGCAATATCTGCCCAAAAGTCGCGTAGACTGGGGGCAAGTTTATCGGCGTCGGCTACGGGTAAACATAAAGGAGGGGCGGTAAGTAACTTTACCATAAACGGATGAGAGCGATCGCCCATCCATTTCCGCGAAATTTCCGGCAGATTTTCCCAACCGGGTACAGATGTGATGTGATGGGATTCTATCTGTAACCAGCGATTCCCTCGGTTATCGGTTCGCAATTCTAAGACTCGGTAGGGATGGGGATAGCTGACTAATGATCCGGTGGTAATATCGTAGATTCCCTGGTGATAGGCGATATCCTGGACATGAAGATGACCCGTAAAGATTAAATTCACCCCAGCCGCTTTGAGCAGATTTAACAGGGTAGGGGCATTATCCAGCATATAGCGGCGTCCCAAGGGATGCTTCGCTTGATTCGGTAGATGTTCGATGACATTGTGATGTACCATGACCACAACCAACTTATCCTGGGTTTGAGAAAGTACATCCTCAAGCCATGCCAATTGCGGTGCATCCAGACAACCCACTTGCTTACCCGTCTGGTCAAATTGGTTGGAATTTAACCCAATAAGCTGCACACCGGGGAAAATTTCATGGGTGTAGTAGAGTTGGTCGGGATTATCATAGCCAAATTGATCATAGTAGTGGGGAAAGTCTTTCAGTCCAATCGAACGTTCGTCCGGTAATAGCGTGGGGACATCATGATTACCAGGTACAACGTAAACCGGGTAGGGTAGCTGGGATAAGCGCCTTTGTAGCCAGTCATGGTTAGTCGGTTCGCCGTGTTGGGTTAAATCTCCTGGAAGCAGGATAAAATCTAGATTAAGGTGTTCTAAATGATTGAATACTAGCTCTAGAGCGGGGATACTGATTTCCACTAAATGAAAGCGGGTGGGAACATCCCATAAGGTTTTAGGCAGGGCGATGTGTAGGTCGCTGATCACCGCAAAGCGGGCATTTAAACTCATGAATTTTTTCCCTCTCTCAGCCCTTGTTTTCCAGGTTGAGTGTCGGACTTGTATTGGTTACAACACTTTCTGTGAAAAGTGAGATGTCTGTTGCATCTATGTTTCACAACAATTAATTATTGTGTTTCTTTTTGACCTAGATTCTGACACAATTGCTAGATTGGAATGAGCTTCCATAAGCTAGCTCCTTGACGAAATCGAATCGAGCAGCACTATCCTGAGTTGAGATTCATTATACCATTGTCAGAGGGGTAACAACCTACTATTTACCAGGGTTTTGGAGGAAATGGTTATGTTTGAAAAGATGCTTGTTGCCATAGATACCTCTGGTATGGGTGACCCTGTTTTCGATCAAGCCCTAGAATTAGCCAAAGCGGTTAAGGGTCATCTATTACTGTTGCACGTTCTGTCTCCGGAGGAAGACACGAGTCCGGGTATGCCAGGATTTGCTGAGGCGGACTATTACCCGTGGCGATTGGATGATGTGAATATCAGCTACCGTAAGCAGTGGGACGACTTTGAAAGCGAATGTCTGGAGATTTTGCGATCGCGCACGGCTAAAGCTACGGCGGCTGGTGTCATGGCTGAGTTTACCCAGGTGCCAGGAAGTCCGGGGGAAACCATCTGTAAGGTGGCTAAGACGTGGCAAGCTGATCTAATTATCATTGGTCATCGGGGTTTGTCAGGGCTTTCGGAGTTACTTTTGGGGAGTGTCAGTAATTACGTTCTCCATCATGCCCCCTGTTCCGTCCTGACGGTGCAATTACCTGTTGTTAAAACCTCTTAATCTTTTAAAACTGATGGAATGGAATCCTGAACCTGTAGAAAACCAAATCAGTATTCAATTCAAGCATGGTGATACGCTTCGCCTTGCTTTAATGCATCGCTCTTATGCGGAGCAAATTGGAGAATATGAACAGAATAACGAGCGATTAAAATTTCTGGGGGATGCCATCGTTAATTTGGTGATTACTGACTATTTATATCACAACTGTCCCTATTTAGAGGTCGGTAATTTCAAAGGCTTACGGGACAAGTTAGTCGAGGGACAACGGTTAACTAAGCTGTGGTATCAACTGGGATTAGGCGAAGGGTTTCCGTTTCTGGGACTGACCCAAGAACGGCATCGCTTGCGTTTACAAAGCCACAATCCCTTTGAGGAGGCATTGATAGCGTTAGTTGGGGCGATTCATCAGGATCGCGGGTTTTCTCAGGCGCGGAATTGGTTGGTTAAGCAGTTGGTTGCGCCGTTACTGGAGCATCATTTAAAAAGTATAAAAGAGCGTTCATCTCCGAATAAACAGTTAAGGTTTCTGGGAGATGCGGTATTTAAGGGGGTCGTTGCTAATTATTTGTATGGCTATCTACCCCATGTTAAAGTTGGTAGTTTAAATGAGTTGTTTAAGGAATTAACGTCTAAGGAGAATCAAGCCGACTATATCAATCAAATCACGACTGAGGAGTTGACGGCGCTGAATTTGGGGAATGAGAAAGATTTAGGCAAATCATTTAAGGCATTATTAGCCGCCGTTTATCTGAATCGGAGTGCTGAAAATGATAAGCGGGGCTTTGCGGAAACCGAAAACTGGTTTGTTGAACGGTTTGTTGATCAGGATCAGGTTTTAAGGAAGGCGATTCGTTTACTGATGGAAGATGGTAAGTCGCAGAAGTGGATTGTACGGTATGTTATGGGGTATGAAAGTAAGGATTATCATGCGGGGAGAGAGCGGTTTAATGAAGTGATGGAAGTCGGTTAGCCGCATAATAAGTCTGGAAGAACGGGCTTTTTCAAACGTCAACGATGCGGGCGTTGATGGCGAAGACAGCGCAACTACCAGCCCATTAAAATATCGTACAACCACTGTTCCACGCGATCGCACATCGCCTGTGTTGAGTATTTCGCTTCCGCTTGTTGACGACAGGTATCGCGGTTAATCCTATCCAACCCGTTAATCGCCTCAACCAATCCCGCCACCGAATCCGGTTCCACCAAAAACCCCGTTTTCCCCTCCTCGACAATTTCCGCCGGTCCACCGCGACGGTATGCAATCACCGGAACGCCACAGGCGAGGGCTTCTATTGCCACATTGCCAAAGGCTTCCACCCAACGCGGCGTCATTAATAATCCCCGACATTGGCGTAAATGCTGCTGCATTTCACTCGTCGAGAAAAACCCTAGATAATGAATTGGCGCCTCTGGGTAATCCCGCAAAATCTGTTGCCAATACTCCTGATTTTGCAGCACTCCCATAATTTTCAGGGGAATCCCCGTCATCTGAGACGCCGCCACTGCATCCTCTAACCCCTTTTCTGGGGCAATTCGCCCCACCCATCCTAACCACGGTTCAGGTTCTGGACAAAAATTATAGCATGATAGATCAATACCATTACCCAAACACCGACAGCGATCGCCAAATGTAAACGTAGCCGCCTGTGCATGAGAATGAACCGCCACTGTACCCGGAAACGCCATCACCACTTGCTCAATTATCTCATCCATCGCTTCTGAGATAGAACCCATACTCACCAAATGGGCAATGGGACGAGTAAAAAATGGTGTTAAATAAAAGGGCAGCCAATCATAAGCAAAGTTGAAAATTAAATCATACTCGAATTGCACTTGCCGTGCATAATCCCAAAACCCTGCTAAAACCGAAGCGGGGGGAATAATAATCGGTGTATCTCTTGCTTGGGTTTGAGCGCTGGTTTGTAAGGTTCCGCTAATTTCTACCAGGGGCATACCCCAACCCGTAGACCCTTGGGTTGCTACAATAGTCACCTGATGCCCACGTCTGACTAAATCGCTGGCAACATTCCGCAACGTTAATTCAACACCGCCCGTCAATCCTGGACCCAACGGACCTACTGGACTAGAAATCAGCAGTAATTTTAGAGGGTTATCTTTCATTAAATTAGGAATTTAGTAAGCAGAGAACCTGATGCCCTCAACGACATTATTTTCAAATCTTACAGTTGCAGAACTGACTTTACCAGAAGCGGCATCTAACGTTTTATCATCATAATTCCAAGACTAACATTATTCCACATAGAAAAAGAATAGATACAGCGATTGCCGGAATCACGAGCCTAATTGTCTTTTTTATATACTTTTGTATCCGCCGTTGTTTTTTCCGTTTTTTTTCTATTTTTCGGACGGCTTTTTCAACAAAATGTGGCGGAATTCCTGCTTCTGAACATATTTGTTTTAGATCCGCTAAGGAGTAACTTTTATTCGCTTCAGACTGTAAACGAGCCGCTTCTAGTAGCACCTCGCCTACCCGATCATCAGGAATATATTTAATGTCCTTTAGACAGTCTCTAGTTGCCTTGTTATTCCTTTTTCGATATGACTTATTCCCCATATTTTCTCCTTGACTGTTACTGAGTTTAATTGAGCCATTATCGATACATCAGATCGGGACTTCCTAAAATCAAAGCTGCCCGTAACTTTTCGGGACTATTCTCAATCTCCTTTTTAGTTTGGGCAGAAATACTATCACCCAAGGTATTAAGAAGTTGACTCGCATCCACCGATTTATTATCACCCAAGCCTCCTTGAGCTATCGTCGTTGCCAAACTAACCCGCTGTAGCATCGCATCGGGACTCAACCAAGCCTCTTGGGTATTTTTATAGCCCTCAGGAGTGGAACAGTTGTAAAGGGGCATACTCAGTTGATTTAACATACCCGAAATCCGCTTTAAATTTGGCTCTTTTGTCCCCGTCGCCCGGACAGCGGAAATAATATAGTGATAGGGAGTCTTAAATTTACGACCATAATTATTAGCCTGCAAAAATTCAGGACGTTGGAAAAGAGTTTCTAAGACAGCCCGAATATCCCCCTCTGTCTGCAAAAATTCCTTAGCCAGTCCCTTGACTAAACCGGAAGGCGGCTCATCGGCGACAAAATATTGGGCAAGTTTATAACTGATATAACGGGCAGTTGCTGGATGGCTAGCCAAGCTATCGATAGCTTTTTCCACTTCAGCCACACCATTGCCTTTAATCCGTTGACCCAGAAGTACTTTATCACTATAGTCATGGCGGTTGATATCAAAATAAAAGCCATTGCTATCCCCCTTATTTCCATCCAAATCAAAACTCCATCCGGTTAAAATATGAGCCAAGGCAATCACATCATCCTGAGTGTAGCCGCCATCAACACCCAAGGTATGAAGTTCCATCAATTCACGGGCATAGTTCTCATTAATACCGCGAAATTGACCCTTAGCACCCGGACTATTGGGTGCAGTATTTCGCCAGTTATCTAAATAAACCAACATCGCCGGATGATGAACCGTTGCTGCTAGCAACTCACGAAAACGACCCAAGGAATAAGGTCGAATGGCTTGCTGTTCATAGACACCAACCCAGAAGTGAATTTCACCTTTTTTGGCAAAAACATTAAAGTGATTAAACCAAAAATCTACCATCACCTCTTGCAATTGCCTCCGACTCGCGATCGCACGCAGTAATCGAGCTTGTATCGCTTGCTGCAACGGTTGTCTAGCTTTTTGGTGAGCTTTCTGACGTTCCTCCTCTGAACGCTGTTCTTGGTTGCGAGGTTTATACTGTCTGAGTAACTGAATAGGAGTAAGTTTGAGAGTACGCCACTGATCAAGCTGGCGAGTTATTTGGGGAGATTCGGGAATGGATTCCGGCGAAAGTTGAGATTGAATATAAGCATCAATCCCTATCGATTGAATTTGTTCAATCTCACCGGGACGAAGACCAAAACTGAGACGATTTAGAATATGGAGTAATTTTTTCATTTGTCAAATAGTTATCGCACTTAGTCGGGGCGGGTTTATTTACTATGAAGTGCAAAGGAAACGACAGTAGTAAAACCCGCCCCTACACACTCACGCACCCTGCCAGACTAGCGAGTGCGTTGGGTCAAAACTCAAAACTATTCTATGACGCTAAACGATTAGCCTCTAACGCTACAAAATTATCCACCGGACGCACTTGTTGCAGCAGATTTTGTAAATTTTCCCCTTCAATCACCTCCGTTGCTAATATCTGTTGAGCAATTTGTTCCAGTAAATCACGATTATGATTGATAATCGCTAAGGCTTTCTGATGGGACATTTCCACAATTTCTCGAACTTCACCATCAATGGCTTTTGCCGTTTCATCACTCAAACTCCGGCGTACATTTCCTCCATTATTGCCCAAGAAACTATTACCTTGAGCCTGATTATACGCCAAAGGGCCCAAAACTTTACTCATGCCATACGTCGTCACCATGCGTTCAGCTAACTCGGTGGCGCGTTGCAAATCATTAGCCGCCCCCGTTGTGATATTGCCAAAGACAATTTCTTCAGCGGCGCGTCCCCCCAAAAGTGTGGAAATATCACCCCGGAGTTCCGCTTCATTCATCAAAAAACGGTCTTCTGTGGGTAGTTGTAGCGTGTATCCCAAAGCAGACATTCCCCGTGGCACAATTGAGATTTTCGCCACTTTACCACTCCCTGGCATTAATGCACCGACTAAAGCATGACCAACTTCGTGATAGGCGACAATCTTCTTCTCGACATCGTTGAGAACCCGGCTTTTCTTCTCCAACCCCGCCACGACTCGTTCAATGGCTTCGGCGAAGTCGGCTTGAGCAATGGTTTCTTGGCGCTTGCGGGCGGCTAATAGGGCGGCTTCATTGACCAGATTGGCTAAATCAGCCCCAGCAAACCCAGGAGTACGAGTTGCGATCGCGTGCAGATCCACATCCTCACCCAATTTGACTTTTTGGGCATAAATCGTTAAAATCTCTTTGCGTCCAGCTAAATCAGGACGGTCAACCAATACCTGACGGTCAAAGCGTCCGGGACGTAACAATGCCCGATCTAAGCTTTCAGGGCGGTTCGTCGCCGCCAGAACAATTACCGTCGCATCCCCAGCCGCAAACCCATCCATCTCCGTCAGCAATTGGTTGAGCGTCTGTTCTCGTTCATCATTCCCGCCACTATGGAAATTCCCACTACTCCGGGATTTCCCGATCGCATCCAATTCATCAATAAATATAATACAGGGAGCTTTCTTTTTTGCCTGCTCAAACAAATCCCGCACCCGGGCGGCGCCGGTTCCCACAAACAGTTCCACAAACTCCGATGCGGAAATACTAAAGAAAGGCACCCCCGCTTCCCCAGCCACGGCTTTTGCCAAGAGTGTTTTCCCTGTTCCCGGAGGTCCCACCAACAGCACCCCTTTCGGGATTCGCGCCCCAATTGCGGTAAAGCGATCGGGATTTTGCAGGAACTCGACAATTTCCACTAATTCTGTCTTGGCTTCCTCCGCCCCAGCCACATTAGCAAAGGTAATTTTAGCCGATTCCCCTTCCACATAAACTTTTGCCTTGCTTTTACTAAATGAAAGCGCACCTTCGGTGTCTCTGTCACTGCGGCGCAGGAAAAACTGAAAGGCGGCGACGAGGATTAGCGGCGGAACTACCCAACTTAACAGACTCAGTAACCAACCATTTTTCGGCGGCGGTGCGGCAAAAAACTCAATCCCCTGTTCCTGAAGATTGTTCACCAAATTCGGATCATCGATTCGCAGCGTAGCATAGATTTGTCCTGTTTGCTCATTCTCATTGAGCAGTTCCTCCTCGGGGTTGAGTGGATCTTCAGGTGTCGGATTTAACGGATTCTCAGGTGTGTCCAGCTCAGGTGTTTCCGCCGTCTCTAAAGGCTGTTGTGGGGTTTCCAGCAAGTCTTGAGTGGCTTGGAGTGGATCTTGGGCGGCTTGCAGCAAGTCTTGAGTGGCTTGGAGTGGATCTTGGGCTGGCTTAAGCTGAAAAATCACTTGTTCTTCCCCCACCGAAACCCGTGCAACTTTTCCGTCGTCGAGTTGGTCGAGAAATTTGCTATAGGGAACCAGGGGAAACCGAGGGGATTTGGGTACAAACAAGTATCCCACTAAGGATACACCTGCCAGAATCAATAGAATAAGAGCAATCTGGCGCCCGTGTGGCGATTGCGGTTTGTCTTTAATACTCATATATTCGTTCTCTGCACGCTTGCTGCCGTGGGCTTGGGTGGATGGGGGAATTCCTATTTTTAGGGTAGCAAGGTTCGGCGAGGACAAGGGAACTTTTCTTACCCCATCCTGTTGAGTGGCGATCGCACAGTTGAAAGGATTAGCTCGGAAACTTGCTGTTTAACAAATAATTTGAGATTTGGGATTAAACTAGAGGTAGCCATTTTGCCCCTTAACCATCATCATGACCTTTACTCAAAATTCCGAGGCGGCAGCAAGTTTAACGATATCGACTGAAGTAGAGGATATAATCATTCCACCCTCGGATTTATGGAGTGATGAACCGCCGTTGGAAAGTGACCTGCATCGCGATCAAATAGAGCTGTTGCTGGCTTGTCTGAAGTGGTGGTGGCGAGAGCGCACGGACTTCTATACTACGGGCAACTTGACGATTTATTTCAGTCCCGAACATATTACCACGCGGGACTTTCGCGGACCTGATTTTTTTGTGGTTCTGGGTACAGAAAATAAACCCCGCAAAAGTTGGGTACTCTGGGCTGAACAGGGGAAATATCCGAATGTCATTATTGAATTGCTTTCTAATAGCACGGCTAACGTTGATAAGGGATTTAAGAAACAGCTTTACCAAGACACCTTTCGCACGCCAGAATATTTCTGGTTTCACCCCGACACGTTGGAGTTCCAAGGATTCTGCCTAGTTAGAGGAACTTATCAACCCATAGAGCCAAATGACCAAGAGTGGCTGTGGAGTCAGCAGCTAGATTTGTTTGTGGGGGTGTATGAATCAAAGCTGCGGTTTTTCAGTCCCCAGGGGCAATTAATTCCCACTCCCGAAGAAAGAGCCGAGCAAGAAAAACAGGACAAAGAACTGGCGCAGGAACAGGCTCAACTGGCGCAGGAACAGGCTCAATTGGCGCAGGAACAGGCTCAACTGGCGCAGGAACAGGCTGAAGCCGAACGACAACAACGAGAACTGGCGCAACAACGAGTGGCGGAACTAGAGCGTCGGCTGAAGCAGTTAGGTGTTGAGCCAGATACACAATAGTAAGGTATTTTAGGTTGAATGGCACTGACTTAAACGGAATATTGCCAACTCGGAATTTCCCCTTTTGTAGAGATGTTCCGGCGGAACGTTTCTACTAGGGGTCAAGGTGAAAAGCGTTTTTTTCAGTCTTGATACAGTACCGTTTAGTTAGGTCTGACGACTTACATTTCCGGTTACCCTATCGCCGTTTTCCGAATGCTGAACCAGTTAATCACTAGTTTTTCCAGTTCAATCCAAACAAACATTAAAGCACTGAAACCAAAACAAACCAAAAGTTCTAGAGGACTTAACCAGTGAGTGCCAAAGAAATCCCGCAGGGGAGCCACATAAATTAGCATTAATTGTAATGCAGTGGTCAAGGTAACAGCACTCATAACGTAGGGATTGGAGAAGGGATTGAGTTGCACGGTTAGCTGAGTATGGGAACGAATCGCGATCGCGTCTTTGGGAAACACCCCATTTCCTAAATCCAGTACCCCTGACACGATGGCTACGGCAATCAGCATCACTAACATGATATTCGTGAACTGATCCCATAAGATTGCCAGGGGACTACGCCCCCCTGTTTCTGTTAATTCATTTAACCCATAGTGCTGCTGCCTCTGGGCAATTTGTGCGGGGGTTAAACCCCTTTCGGGGTCACTTTTTAGACGTTCTAGTGCCTGCTCAATGTCCAGGGTATGCCAGGGTTGAGTGGTATCGGGAAGAGGACTCGAAGCGGCAGATGAGGGTGTAAGAAATGACATAGTTGGTGGCGATTAGTCTAAGGTAAAAACGTTTAGGGAAAAATCAAACCAAAAAACGAGACACCTGATTTCTGAAAGGGATAGTATTTTCCCAAAATGGGGAGGAGTAAAAGCCTTATCAATCGCAGGATAAAGCTTTCTTAAATTCCGTGACAAGTAAGGTTTAGGTTTATTTTCTAATTATATATTATCCTTTATTTATTCAAAATGAAATAGGCAGTAAATGAGAGCCTTGCCAGAGTGCATAAGCAATAAAAGCAAAAACTAGAGTCACTAAAGCGGTTAGTCCATACCCCACACACATCAGCAAACCATCTTCTTCTAAGGTGGCAACAACCAATAACAAAATCGCGGCGGTTGGCATCGGATTCGTGAAAGGAAACGGTAATATCAGTAGCACGGCTAGCCAGGTCATACAACACCCATTCCAGCGCCAAATTTTAGGACTTTCTGCTACGTTTAGCCAACGAGGACGCACAATTTTTTCCAGCACCCTCATCACTCGCTTCAAATTTTTTAGCAGTTTTAAACTCAGGCTAGGGGGAAATCGAAAGTTGGCAACTTTTCTAGGTAACCACGGTTTTCGCCGTCCCAAAGCCATTTGCACGGATAACACTAAGCAGCCTAATCCTAATACACTTGATGCTCCGGGAGGCATGGGAAACAAAAAGGGTAAAACTAATAAGCCAATGACTAAGCTGAATCCTCGCTCAGAAGTTTCTGTGAGAATATCTCTTAGCGTTAGGGGTTGATGGGTTAATCGGCTGAGTAGGGACTCAATGTCTTGAGTAAATTTTAGGTGCATTTGTCGGGGTGATCACAACTTCACTAACATAATCATTAAGACCATAGTCTTGGGCAACTAAATCCCGCGTAGACGGTTTGCGATCGGGCAGAAGTCGGGGTGCGGCGAGAGTCAGGTAGATTAATCCGACAATAAAGGTAATAATACCCAATATCCTTGCTTCCCGACCAGAAGCAAGCTACGTCATTTATCATTTGCCTTGTCTCCACCACAACACAATAATGCCCAAAAAACCAAGCTACAAGAAAAAACGAATTGTAATATATAAAGCTGCCGTTACTAGTTGTATCACCATTACAGGTACGCCGTAACCTAAAAAGGTTTTAAAAGAAATCCGGCGTCCATGGAGTTCCGAAATACCCGCCGCCACGATATTGGAAGAGGCACCAACGAGTGTGCCATTCCCTCCCAAGGTAGCACCAAACATCATGGCATAGAAAAGGGGTAGTACTTCTGGGGGAAATTGACCCTCAAAGGTGGGAGATAGGACATCTGCTCCCACAAAACCCACATTAACCAGGTACTGTTTAAGCAGTGGCACCATTGCCACGACTAGAGGAATATTGGGAACAACACTGGAGAGTAAACCAACCAAGAAAAGTAGTAAGAGTGAACCGAGGAAAATATTTTGTCCCAATAGTACGGCGAGTAGCCGGGATAAACCGCTGAGGATACCCGTTTTTTCCAGTCCACCAATGATCACAAAAATAGACATAAAAAATAGCAAGGTACTCCAGTCTACATCCCGTAAGATGTTGTTAACAGTATCAATCTTGCTATGGTGAGCCAACAGTAACGCTAACGCCGCTCCCATCAAAGCGACAGCCGCTGGGGAAATTGGAATAGGCAGTGAGTCTCCTACCACAAAAAATACCAGCACAAAAGCCATGATAAACCCCCCAGCGATTAAAACTCTAGGATGCTGAATTTTCGGGTGGGGCAGTTGATTCAAATTATCCAGCTTTTTCTGCCAAGTTTTTGGGAATAAGAAGGGCAGCATAACGACAATTACAGCAACGGCAATTCCTCCACCTAAACTCAACTGCATTAAGTAGTCTATAAAGCTGATATTGACGGCATCTCCTACAATAAATGTTGCTGGATCACCGACAAGTGTGAGTAATCCAGCACTATTAGCCACCAGCACCATTAAAATGAGTAATGGCACGAAGTTTACCCCAATTTCCTGTGCTAAGGGTGGCAGTAACGGAGCTAATAACATTACCGTTGTCGCATTTGGCAACATGGCACAAATCGGGGTAGTAATAGCGACAATCCCTAGCAGAAGTTGCTTTCCTTCTCCTCCCGCTAATACGACCATTTGTGTGGCTAAGTAGTCAAATAGTTTAGTCGGTTCAAATGCCCGTACCAGAACCATTACACCAAAGAATAAAGCCAGGGTTTCGTAACTCTGACTGATATATTCAACGGCTTCATTCAGGGTCATGATGTGGATAAAAATTAGCAGTAATGCACCCAAAAAAGCCGCAATTGTTAGGTGCATCCATTCAGTCATAATTAAGATAATGACACCGGCAAAAGTTGAAAATGCAATAATCTGAGACCAAGTTTCCATAAATTCCCTCATGATTGAAGTGGATAAGGGGAAGATGTTCAACGAAAAAAGTACCCAAAGGATAAAGGGGGTAACAAAAGCAGATTGGGTAGAAAAAACCAACCCCATGCCTACTGGCGTGACACAGCTAAAATTGTAGAATGGATTTTCCTATTGAATCGGGCGCAAACCTTCATTGGTGTCAACTTAAGCTCAGACAGAATGCAATACCTTGACGCTACCCCAGAACCGGGAGGGAACGTTTCCCCCTACCCCCCTCATTCCCCCCTGCGAGGGGGGAGGACAAAGGATGTTTCACTTTTTTTGCACGGGAGATGACAAAGCTTGCGCCCCTACAGTTTCCGGACGTAATTCTAATCCATTAAATTAGGTGTGCCACGCTACTACAACCTAGGTCTATTTATAGCAGTTAATAGAGACTTCTAATAAAAGTCTCTACGAAAGGGCTAATGTGGTTGCTTTTATTACATTAAGTAGGTGGGGACAATTAAAGTTAACTGTGAGGATGGTCATTCGTCATCCACCAGCAACAAATTTCCGCAAAGCTGAACTGAAACGACATGGACAAAGCCTCAACTTCAAAAAGCAGGTACAAAAAATTGAGCAGTACCAGCGCCTGAAACTGATGAGATCGAGACATTCCTAAAAATGCTGATTCTTCAGTCTCCTCCCAATGCCTACGGAGTTAGCTGACGGGCTAGGACTGAGAGTTGTCCCTCTCTACTCGGGTTTCGAGTCTGAGATATGCCCCAAAATTTGGTTCCCCCGCTCCAGCTTCACCTTGTTACTCAAATTGGTTTCTCAGTGAAGGACTGGATTAAGCTGACTTACTCTACTTAATCTCTTATGATATTGCTCCGGGAGCAAAAAGTCAAGAGAGAGGGAAGAGAATAGCGGGTGTGAACTGTTGTCTTTAGCGAGTCAAAGTTCACCGGGCTTACATTTAACTCTCAAGAGTCGTCGAGGTGGTTATGATTCTTTATCCTTTATTTAACCGAAACAAAAGAAACTGCGTCACCTGGGCGTCATTAAAGTTATCATCACTAACCAATACCAAACTCCGACTCCCATCTGGCAACCGTGAACCCAAGGTCATCCCTTCCAGATTATCTACATAAATTCCCAAAGTACTCAAATCCAGCAGCAATTTTTTCTTCACCGGATCAAGGCGAGAAATATCCCCCTTGAGACTGGCAATATTAGAGGTATCCGTCGCCCCACCCAGCGTTAGTTGATAAATTTGGGCGCTGAGTCCCAACAACCCATAACTCCGTTCTAAACTGAGAAAGTGACCTTCTGTATCTAATGCCACTAATTCCGATAACCCATAATCAATCGTCCCTTTCGGGGCGGGAGCCAGTGGATACAAATGTTCCGCTACCAGCAGGGGTGGGGCAATGTCGCTAATTAAATAATGCAGTAGCCGAATTCGGGGAACGTCATCTGAATCTGGGGGTAAACTATCTTGAATTAAGGCGGATTCAGTGGCTGTAAATAGGCGAAAGGGATCGCCACTGGCTACCGCTAACGTAACCGGCTCTAAGGTTAAGGCTTCAAAGCCTAAGTTTTCTTGTACGCCACGGGGAAGTTGTTCCTCTTGCGTATTATTATTTGGGAGAAAACGATCAGGAATTCGCAAGCTTTGTAACGGTTGTCCCGTTTGGCGGTCAAACTCTTGAATAACGGGTTCAATTCCCCGACTGGGAACCCCTTCAGTTGAAATAAATACGCCCCCTTTACCCGACAGGGCGATTCCTTCGGGGTCAATGGTTCCTGGGAGATAGGATTTGCCGTTTTCGTCTTTAAGGATGGTTACATCCTCCACGGTGACGGATTCAATGCCAATCTCTCCTGCCGAGTCGCGGTTAATATTCAGCGCTAGGGTGTAAAATCGGGCGGGCGCGAGATTTGACCGATCATCAGACAGTGCCAAAAAACGATCGCGATTTCGATCATAGGTGAGGGCGGATAAGCCGCCGACGGGAGTATCCTCAAACATCATCGGTTTGGCAAGTTGGTACATAGCCAAAAAGTCCAAGGATAAATCCAGAAACGTCCGCTGTTCGGCGGTTCTAGCGGTAGAGGGACTACAGCTAGTCGTCAACAGGGTCAACAACGCGATCGCAACGACTAAGAGTCGAGATAATAAGGGGCGAAGGAGCTTGATTTTTAGGAAATTTTGTGTTATATGCTCAATCATAAGAAATGTCAAAAGTCTTAGGGTAGGGGCTTGCTTTAGCCATCTTGCCCGTTTAGATGGGCAAATTAAGTACACAGCCGTCTGAAACTCTAAATTGATTTTAAGCGTCAATGGTCATTACATTGGCAGATAAAGTCAACTACCCCACCCATAGCTTGACTATGGACGAGGTATCTAGCCGTGAAAGATTGATGATATTGAATCAGAAATCGAGACTTAAGCCCTGAACTAAAGTTCTCCTCTTAAAGCTAAAACCTGTTTTCACGGGTTAAAAGCCTTTAATGTAGTAAGCCCTAGGATCAAAGCTCAAGTCCAGGCTTTGGGGACTGAAATCCATATCCAGTTAGCTCTCTTCTGACTTGAGCTTTTGGGTGCTTGGGTTGAAACCCAAGGCGGTTTAACTTAAAACCGTGTTGCATCTTATACAGATTAAATTAATGAGAAAAGTTCAACTACTCTTTTGCATAGCAGCGCTCTGGGTAGGGTTAAGTGGTGGAACATTAGCCCAACCCGCCGAAACGAATCCACCCAATCCTCTAGAACTAGATACCACCGCTGATCCTCTGCTTCCCAATCCCCCCGTAGAGCGCCCCTTAAGCCCCTTAGAACGCCGCCGACTGGGTGAAGCCCTCGATCAACTGAATAATCAAGCCGCCGCCGAACTCAGGGCGGGAAATTTAGAAGATGCGTTTGATATCTGGTATCGAGAAATTCGTTTACGACGAGTCCTTGGGGGACGATTAGAAGAAGTCAAAACCCTAGGGCGTGTGGGCGAAATTGCCTGGAGTAGGAATGGGAAATCCCAAGTACAGTTGATTACCAAACGCTTAGAAACTATTCAGCAAAATGCTGAGGAAGAAGGAGACTTAGATCCAGAACTTTTAGGCGCATTAGGTCAAGCCTATCAACAAGTACGAGTTCCCAGACAAGCCCTAGCTATCTATGAGCAAATTTTAGCCGATGCTCGTCAACAAGGTGATCTGCAAACTCAAGCCGAAATCTTAGAAACAATCGCCCAACTTCACTTGGCTTGGTTTGACTATCCCCAAGCCGCTGCCATTTATGAGGAATTATTAGCAATAGCCCAAGCAAGGCGCGATCGCGTGGCGGAGGTTAACTATCTACAAGAACTGATCAACATTTATAAGCAATCCCAGAAACCCGAAAACGCCCTGCGGATCAAGGAACGGTTAGTAGACAGTTACCTCAACCAAGAAAACTATACTCAAATCCCCGCCCTGAAAGTTGCCATTGGTGCTGATTACGAAGCCCTGAATCAACCCGAACAAGCCTCTCGAAGCTACCAGGAAGCTTATGCACTCGCTTGGTCATCGCAACAGTTTGCTTATGCCAGTGATGCACTCGAAAAATTAGCCCAACTCTATTTATCTTACGACCAACCCGACTATGCCCTCAAGGTTTACGAAACCTTGATTATTGTGGAACAACAGTCCTACAATTACTATGGATTGATGCAGGCTTATGATCAAATGGGTCAGATTTATCTCGCCCAAAACAACTATGATCAAGCCTTAGACGCTTTTCAAAATGGTCTAGTCTTAGCCCAGTCGTTGCAGTATCAAGAAACCCATTTTGCTCGTCAAATTGAGAGAGTTAATCAGGAGGAAACAAGTAATAAGTGATCATTCATAAGCATACCCTCGAAGGTTGTGACGGGTCAATTGTAGGGGCGGGTTTAATAAGATTAGAGCAAAAAAAAGAATAATCATTAAATCCGTTCCTACACAATCCAACCTCACAACTATTTTGATTTATGTCTACCAAATGTATCCTGGTCATTGATGATGAACCTAACCTTTGCTTAGTCATCCAAGCTTGCCTCGAAACGATTGGCAATTGGCAAGTGATCACGGCTGAATCTGGCAAGAAGGGACTAAACTTAGCCCAAACTGAACAACCTGATGCGATTCTCTTGGACGTGATGATGCCGGATATGGATGGGTTGACCCTATTTAAAGAGTTGCAAAAGTCTCCCAGCACTAAAAAAATCCCTGTAATTTTACTCACGGCAAAAGTATTTAACAACGAAATAACTCAATTTAATCAGTTAGGTATTGCTGGAGTTATTGCTAAACCCTTTGATCCAATGACGTTAACTAAGGAGGTGACTAAAGTTTTAGATTGGTCATAATGTATTGGGTGCATCCCCTTTTTGGCAGTAATCCCCGACACCCGATGAGGAGTTTGAACTCCGGGCTAAGAGCTTCCGTCTAAAACTCTTAAGCTTTTAGTCTTAGAAAAAACCGGCTGATTCGTAGAGACGTCTGAGAACAGCCATAATCCGATCGCCATACTGCAAATCAGCTGACCAACGTCCGCTCAGCTGCTGGACAAGCGGCGCAATCCCACGAGTGACAAAGCGAAACCGGGGACTGACTACTTCTTGTACCAAAGGTTCTAAACTAGCGTAGGCTTTTAATTGTTGAATATGGGCGCGAACTCCTAATCTGGCGCTAGGGAATGTCGCCCCCTCCGGATCACCACCGACTGATCCTAAGCCGCCAAAGTTATTTTGACTAGGTTTCAAATCACCACCAAAACGGAGGAAGTTCGTTTCCACCATGGCTTGAGCAAAAGCAATATCATAATTAACCCCTTCAATGGCGGCTTCTTCTCGGTAAAGCTTGGGTAAGTCCGGAAACTGAGCGAGGGCGTCTTCATTATTGGCTTTGAGGAACATCATTAACTGCACCTCTGACGTATTCCCATGTGCCATAATTCTGTCAATTTGACCCGGACAAATTTGTAAAATTGAGCGCAGAATTACCGTGCGTGTCGCCGCATCCCAACCGACTGCAATATTATAGTCTCGCAATTCAATCGCTTTAACGTAAACCACTCCCCGATATTGGAGACGGCGAATACCTGGAATGGTGGTTAAATCGACACCCAAGCGGTCGGCTAAGTCAATGGGAATATAGGCATTGTTATTAACAATAATGCCTTGCTCTCCATAAGTTTGATTATTAATAGTGATATTAATGGGGGGATAGGTAACATCCGTTCCATTTCCCGGTTCCGTTCCCGAAACCGCCCGACTCCACGCCGCTAGTCCGTCAGCAATCCCTAACGCCATCTCGCGGCGGCGATTTTGAATAATAAAGCGATCCTCTGGATTGGTGAGATAGCCAACCTCCATTAACAGTGAGGGGAGAAAAGTATCGCGGGTAAAGGACAGAAAACCCATCCCTGTCGCCGTATCCGGCTTCGCCCCTCGGTTCGGCAATTGGGGAAGGCGTCGCAGTAGTGCGAGTAGGATCAGTTCAGCATGATTTTTGCGTTCGGTGTTATTGGCGATGTAGTAAGCCGTAGCCCCTCGGACACTGGGATTGGGGGAAGAACCAGCATGAATTTCCAGCGCCACATCGCCAGGACGATAACGAGCATTCATCCATTGGATTGATTCGGCTGAACTCAAGTCATCCGGGACAGAGAGAACCTCAAAGCCACGCGATCGCAACTCTGGGACAATCTGATCCCGCAGCAGAATCATCTGTTGAGCTTCCGTTGTACCTCCTGCGATCGCGCCTAAATCGCGCCCCCCTTGTTCAATTCCTCCGTGTCCGGCAGAAATAAAGATTCGTCCCATTAGTTACTTGTCCTCAGCACTGATCATTCGCACTCACCGCCACTAATCCAGAATAAGGATTTCGGGGTCTTTCGGCTAGTGCTTAACCGTATCAGTTTTGCCTCACCTCCATCCAGGGAGGGAAATGGGATAGAAACGTAGCACACCATCTCTAGAAGCCGGAGATAGTGTTACCATCTTTCATAATTAGGTTAAATCTGGTTTTCATCTAGGCGAGCGGCTATGGCTAAGCGCAAAAAACACAATCTCCAATGGATCAAAGAAACCCTAGAGCTAAAAGAAGACCACAACTGGACATCTAAGCCAGGACATCGGATCTTCGTAGCAGGGCGAGGAGCATTGCGCTTTGACGTTCCCGAAGATTGGCATTTTGAACCGGATACCAAGTCATTTCGGTTTCTGGACAACAAGCCACCCAACGATGATTGTCGCTTAGAAGCGTCCTATAATCTACTCCCCCCAGGCGACTGGGCTGAATTTCCCTTAGTTTCTTTATTAAAGCGAGTCGTTCGAGATGATGAGCGGAATATAACTGAGAAGGGCGAAATTATTGAACTGAAGCGCCAAACCGCCCGCATTGTCTGGACTCAATTCAAATTTATTGACCCTCACGAAAACCGCGACGCCTATTCCCGCATCTGTATTGGCTTAGGTTCTGGAGTTCAATGCTTAATTACATTTGACTACTGGGTAGACGATGCAGAGCGCCTGAACCCCGTCTGGGACACGGTGATGGACTCTTTAGTGCTTGGGTTGTTTATCCGCGATCCCAGAACCGGATTCGCCTTCCCGGATTAGTCCCTTCTTTGAGATCCCAGAGGTAGCGTGCTAAGCCTCTACATTCCTCACCTGATACCAAATCCGGGGAACGCTACCCCCGTTATAACCCAGTCCGCGCAGGCGGACGAAAGGGCCAGTGTAGCAGCGATTTCAATCGCCGTGGAAAAAGGGGGTAATAAAGGCTAGCAACCTCTAATTAATAGATTCAATGAGTTCAATAATTTCATCAAAACAAAAATTATGTACCCAGTGAGTAAGTCCTTCAATTAGAGCAACATGACAGTCCGGAATTTGCTCAATCAATTGAACAATTCGGTCAGAATCGACTTCAATTGCCGCTTGATGAAGTTCAGCCACCCACGCCGCAGGCATTACCGCCAAGTCATCAGCCGTTAGTATTGCCTCATCTCCCCCACTCGTTGAGGTTTGGATGTCTTTACTTTGGCTATCCTGGGCTAAAAGTGCTTCTTCTGCTTTATGTCTTGCCCAACCAATCGCAATGAGTTCTCCGACTAGTTTAAGCAGGTTAATATCATCCTCAAATAATAGAAGCCGCCGTATGGCTGAGAATCGGATTAAGTCTAGCTTGGGAGGTTTTGAGAGCATCTTCTGTTTGTTTGCGTGCTGTGATATCCCATCCCACGATCGCGATCAGCCAATTGCCAGGAGTATCTTCAAAGGCTGAGATGTTACAACAATGCCATATCCAACTCCCATCTTTATCTCTAACTCGGTGTTCAATACCGGATAGTTTTTCACCTGTGCTGGCGACTTGGTTGAAGGCTTGCCAAAGTTGGTGGACATCATCAGGATGGACAAAGGGTTCAAAGGATTGACTCTCGACTTCAGTCGCTGTGTACCCAGTTAGATTGATGATGTTGGGGGAGATATAGCGAATGACTCCTTCTGGGGTAAGGATAACCAGGATGTCATTAGTGTTTTCAACGATGCTGCGAAATTTGAACTCCCTGTCAGCCAGGGCGATTTGAGTCTGTTTGCGATCGCTAATATCACGAATTGTCAGTACAGCTACCTTGTCCTCGGCGACTCCCGTACAGCTTCCAGAGATTTGTAAGATTAATGTGCGATCGCCTTGGATAAATTCGTATTCCGCCACCTCATACCCACCCTTTCGCATCTGCACATCGGGGTAGGTATCCGGCTCAATCAGCACTCCGGCTTGCGCTAACGGCAGCAGTTCCCTAAACTGAGAGCCGATGATAGTAGAGTGCGGATGTTCTCCAACGAATATTAGCTCAAGCCAAACGTCCCCAATTGGATGCGGCTGCCGTCAATTCTACCCGATGGAAGTTGTATCGCCAGTTAATGGCTACAGGTTTACCAGTTGAAACGGGGACAGGTGGCAGGACAAAGTTTA
>NZ_JBKHUP010000082.1:0-38154 GCF_046565525.1 Coleofasciculus sp.
GGGTTGCCCAAGAGTTACGGGAGTATGAGCAGGCAAGGCTATACTATCAGCAGGCTCTGGATATTCAGATTGAATTTCGCGATCGCTACGAACAAGCTAAAACTTATGGACAATTAGGATTACTGGCAATAGCCCAGGAAAACTACGCCGAAGCCAGGGTGAATTTACAGACAGCCTTAGAGATATATCTAGAATATCAGGATGACTATCGGGCTGACGTTGTACGGGAACTCTTAGCACAACTCCCAGATTAAGAAGGGCACGATAATATCGTGCCCCTACGCCATCAATTCTCCCTGGGTGTGGTAGGGGTAAGGCATTGCCGTACCCTGATCCGATGAATTCGCGCCAAGGTAAAAACCAATGCTGGCAAGCCTTTCCCCCTCATCCCCTAACCCCTTCTCCCACCCCCCTCGTTCCCCCCTACAAGAGGGGGGAGGACTAAGGATGCTTCGCGTTTTTTGCACGGGAGAAGGGGGATCGGATGCTCTTGCTCCCCTCTCCCAAGCTTGGGAGAGGGGCTGGGGGTGAGGGCTGGCGTGGGAGAGGGGTTAATGTCAACCCATAAATCCGGTTAAAATAAAAGAATCCTTGCCCTCTTCAACAATAGCCAGGGCAACGGGAATCTTCACATCAGGAAACACAACCATGCCCTATCAAAATATTAGTGCCAGCCTCTCAGACACCGATATCGAAGAAATCAACACCGCCTTACAAACCATTGAACAGAAACTCCCCTTTCTAATTAACCTTAGCCCCAAAGAACGCCATGATCTGTATAAAATGGGCGATAAAAGTTTAGCCTTTGTCAACAATAGCCTCAACGCCGCCCAATCTAACCCTGGCATTCTCCCCGCCAACTTCAGCACCGAGGAATTCGAGCGCGACTATCAACTGGCGTTGCGTCTTTCCGAGTTACTCATCCGACTCGAGCAACTGACAGAAAAGGTGGATGATACCCTGATAGCCGTGGGGAGTGAAGCCATGAAAAGCAGCCTAACCGTTTATGACTACGTGAAAATGGCATCGAAAACCACACCGGGATTAAAAAGCGTGGCGGAGCAGTTAAAAGAACGCTTTAAAGGGGTGAAAACAAGAGGGAATGGGAGTTCATCAGGGGAGGAGTCAAACGCTGAGAGTGATGAATGACGCTCTGAGCGTGGTGAGGGGACACTCTGAGCGTGGTGGGAGACACTCTGAGCGTGCTGGGGGGACACTCTAAGCGTGGCGGATGACACTCCGAGCGTGGTGGGGGGACACTCTGAGCGTGGCGGATGACACTCCGAGCGTGGTGAAGGGACGCTCTGAGCGTGGCGGATGACACTTTAAGCGTGGTGGGGGGACACTCTGAGCGTGGCGGATGACACTTTAAGCGTGGTGAGGGGACACTCTGAGCGTGGCGGATGACACTTTAAGCGTGGTGGGGGGACACTCTGAGCGTGGCGGATGACACTCCGAGCTTCGTCGAGGAGTCTCAAGGTGACAAAGTTTACCCGAACAAACCAAAGAGCAAGGCTTCAAGCCTCAACCATCAGCATCTACACCCCTGCGATACCGATTATGGTAGAGACGTTCCGGCGGAACGTCTCTACCATGGTGCTTCGCTCAACCTAAGCTGCTTGACATTTAAACCTTAATGTCAATAATGGTGAAATCCTTGTAGTGCGTTAAGCGAAGCCATGCCGCAGGCTTTGCATCTTGCTCGCTACTAATACCCAATTTAAATGCATGACAGCTTAAGAGATTCTCTGGAAATCGAATTGACGCACCAATACCAGATGGGTAGGGGAACGATATCATCGTACCCTTCAAATGGCTGCTCCCCCGGTTCTTTTAAAGGGCGGGTTTAGTCAAGTTATCAGTTGGGTGCAAAATGTTATCTGTAAAACCCGCCCCTACACCCCCATTATCGTACCCTTCAAATGGCTAGGGCGCACGTCGGGAATGGGCGCACGTCGGGCAAACAAATGAATTGTGACGATTACGGGAAACCTCAACTCCCCTCTTGCTCCCCTCTTGCTCCCCTCTCCCAAGCTTGGGAGAGGGGCTGGGGGTGAGGGCTGACTGGGGGTGAGGGCTGACTGGGGGTGAGGGCTGACTGGGGGTGAGGGCTGGCGTAGCACGTCAGTTGCAGGGCGCACACCATTTGAGGGCGCACGCCATGCGCCCCTACTTACCCGGTAAGGATTTGGAATCGGAGGGTTCTGTATATTGGCAGAAAATATTTAGCCCAATCTTGAGAATATACAATACCACCACAGTTGCGATCGCGGGATCAAGGGGAAATCCGGCTAACCCCACCAAATACACGATTAATCCCGTCAGCAAGGGTGTACTTCCGGGATTCTTGGTGTACTCCTGTACCTTGGTGCGAAAGCTATCATCACCACATAATTCCTGACGTAACTGGTTCAGCGTCACCTCCCAGAGGGATTTATCCGGAAAATCTGGTATTGTATCATATTTCTGAAAATACAGTTCCTCAAACGACGCCTCAATATCCCCATTATGGTCTTTGAGAAGTGCGATCGCGTCTTGTGCTGGATCATCATTGGGTAAAATTGTTTGATATGAATTCAGTTCCGAGGTGGTGAGTTGAGTATTCATCGTTATCTTTTTATCGTAAGGGCTGGCTAAATCAGTCTTGTGGTAAGGATAAAGAGTGGGGAATGGGGAAGGGTAACGCTAAAGATCATCAAGAAGAAAACAACCCGCTTAAGAGTCGCTTAGCTAACCGCTTGGATCTGGGTTTGGAAGAAAGAAATCCAGCCACAATTCGCCGCATTATCCAGCGCCGCGCTGTTGGACGCAATAAATGAAATAGGCGTCGAAAACCCATGTAAAATAATCCCACCATTATTAAAACAGCAATCAGCATCCAAGGGTTATTCAGGAAAACTGGGATAAAGGGAATCACCAGCAGCATAGAAATCAGTAATGTTAGTCCCCAAGCCAGCCCATTAATCAGCCCAGTTAAGGGTACATATTTACCGAAACGCAACTGACGCATTACTTGTTCAATTAACCAATAATGTGCCGTTGAAATCTGATGGGAAAAGTTGGGACGTTCTAGACAATTGCGCTGGATTTGATGGATAATATCACCATCCAAGCCAATAACACTTCGCATCAGCGCCTCTTGGGAGCTTCCTCGCTTATAGTAGGTACAAAACGTTAATCCTGATTGCCAACGGTTTTCGTCATCAATGAGAGCGTAATACCGCAAATCTGTGAGCAATTGACGGGAAAGCTTAAGAGAATCTCCCATCTGTTGAGCCTGTTGAATGTGTCGTAGAGTTTCTTTATCTAAGGTGAAGCGAACCCCATGAAACAGAAACTGAGAGCGAGAAATGTGTTCTACCTCGATTTGAATACAAGCCGTGATCGCTAAATTCTGGCGCGGGGAAGGCGGGTGAGAGGGTGATGCTAAACGAGGATGCTGATTCATTTTTCAAACGTCAAACGTAAAAAGTCAAACCCTGTGCCCTCCGGTGTGTAAAGCTATACCTTATGACTTATGCAGTGTAGCTTTTATTAGACCAATAATAAACTCCAACAGTCCGCGCCATTGTCGTTCACTGGCGATTACCCCTTCTCGGTGAATTTGCAGAATGACCTCTTTTTGGGGATGGTGAAACAGGGATTGATCGTAACGGTTGATCACATCACCATCAAGTTGAATCACTGTTTGAGCGCAGATGGTATCTGTGGTGATCATTCGTTGAATTATATCAGCTTGATCGGGTTGAACAGAGACTAAGCGTAGCACCGTTTGATTCCGATCATCCAAGGCGGCTTTGAGTTCAGCTAGTTTACGCAAACCGCGTAAAAAACGACAATTACTCAAAAGTCTTTGAATGGTAACAATTGTGTCTGGACTTTTCAGATCGATGGGATTGGGGAGACGAGTGGGGATGCGATCAAAATCATCAGCGAGACTGGAGTGATCCTCATTGAATATTGTCGGATCATAAAGTTCAGAGGTTGGATCACTCAATTGCCCCCGGTATTCCCGTTCTAGCCTGGTGCGTAACTCCAGGTAGCGATGGCGCAATGACTCATGGATACCTTGTTGTTCTAAATAGTCCGGCGAAATCGGATAAATATCCCGGTACGCTTCCCAAGCAATAAACTTATGACCGCTAATATGTTCTACTACCATCGTATTCACTTCTAGGGCCGTGAAGTCGATTAGCGTGTCGCCCAAGGACTGCAAGAAGTGATTTAGGCTTCGATTCACACCCGAACTATTGCCTCGGGTTTTAGAGGCGGGTACATCCTGTGAATCTTGTCGATTTCGATTGGTCATCAACCCACACCTCTCTAGAACACCTGTTCACTCATCCAATCATCCACCGAAATTCCCAAAAATGGAAACATTCGCGGCTCAACACTCCATTGTATCGCTCTAGTGCAGCATGGCTCCAAATACCCAGACGTTCCACACCTTACGTCTCTCTGTGCTCCCAGACGTAGCATGCTACGTCTCTACATTGCTCCCCCTATCTACGAAGCTGCTCAAGTATTTCCATTCCCGCTGCACTAGGGTTCTGGGTTTTTATCCTGAAAGCGGCTAGGGGGTGGAGGCGGTGGTGGCTCTCCTTGCTTCGTTGATTTGGGCTTCTCTTCCCCATCGTCCTCTGGATGGCTGAGGGAATCAAAATCATCAACAGAAAATTCTTCAAAGGAGAGTTCCCCGAATCCATAATCCTGCTCATCCACATTTTCGGCGGATTGGTTTTGATCTGCCAACAAATCTATAGGATCACTTAATGATTCTGAGCCCATTTCTTTTTCCTGAGAGTCTTCAGGTAAAGCATCTAAACCAGCTAGAGGGTCAGCCGTTGAGCTTGCCGACTCAGACGCTTGGCTCTCACTCAAGTCTGGCCATTCAATCTCACTATCAACCTCAGTTAAATCGGAATAGGGTTCAAGTTCCTCAACCGCAAATTCATCCCAATCTTCCTGAATATTTAACGGCGAGGGAGACTCCTCGACGGGTGGGGGTGCCGCAAAGGGATCAAAGTCTTCTACTAAGTCACCCCAGTCTTCATCGGTATCCATCTGGGCAAAAGAGTGATCGCCTAATTCCGGTTCGTCTACTACCCAGTCATCCCAGTCTGCATCGTCGTCAGTATCCTGGTTTAGTTCTTCTAAGGATTGCCAACTGGGCATTTTTTGAGCCGGTTCTGATACCCTGGGTTTGGGTTCAATGTCTGTCTGGGGTGGGATATCCAGTTCCGCCGAGGGGGGCGACTCCTCCTCATCAAGTTCCAATGTTCCCCAATCGTCGTTGAGAACCTGCAAATCTTGCTCATCTAACTCCGCTTGGTTGAACGATAGCGGTTCTGCTTCAGTGAATTCGTCTCTCGCATCCTCAGTCGTGAAGGACTCTTCATCGTCTAGAGGTGGGCGTGGAGGACGGGGTAAGGACTCGAGCAAATCTAGCACCGAGTCATCCTCATCTTCTTCCTCTTGTTCCTCTTGCTCCCAAGCTGTCATTGTCTCGCTAGAGGGAGTCGATTCAGCAGATACCTCTTCCTGAATCGTCAAATCTGGCGTCTGGGTTGCCAATTCGGCGGCGGCGACGACGGCTACTCCTTCATCGGGCTGGGCGGCTGTCTCTTCCTGGGTGATGGCTAAGGGTGGGTATTCTACCTCACTCAACCCTGTCCTGTGGTGTTGCAGCGTGATTAAAATCTCAAATAGCTTTTGCAAAGTTTTAAGATTATTCTCAACCAGCTGATTGCCTTGTGCCACCTGTTCTATATGAAAGGGGAGGAGTTCTCGATAGGGACCATTGCCAATAAACTGTTCCCCAATCTCATTCGCGATCGCTCCCTCAATCGTATTAATTTGAGTCCGCAGGCGATAACCCGGTTTGGCAGCTGTTTCGGCGCCATCCTCAGCATCAGAAGCTACCCAGGTTGTAATTTTCAACTGCACCGCTTCCGCCAAAGCCCCAGCAAACGCTTCTTGAACCTTGCCTGCTTTGAGTTGTTGCCTAAAGTCCTCACTCGACGCCATAATACACTCACCTGAATTTGGGCGATTACCACTACAGAAACTGGCAGATTTGTCAACCTCTATCTTCAAGATTAGGGTAAATTATCCTGGCTCGAAGGCGACAGAGCCGGATTACTCTCCCGAAGTTGCTGCTGGGTTGACTGCTGGGGTTGGTATAATACACGAGTCAACACGGTAAAGAGTTGTTGCAAGTTTTCTAGATTATTCTGGATAATCTGGCGTCCTTCCTGAACTTGCTGGGTATGAAATTGGCGTAGTTCCGTGTAGGGACCATTGCCGATAAATTGAGATCCTACCTCATTATCGATGGAGCCTTCTACAATATTGATCCGGGTACGCATACAGGAATTAGCCGCCGGCTGCTCTGTTTGTGGCGAATTGGCGGAAGACACCCAAGTCGTAATTTCCAATTCAACCGATTCCGACAAAGCTAGGGTGAAGGCATCTCCAATGTTGCCCGCCCTTAGTTTCTGTTTGAATTCTTCGCTGGTTGTCATACAATTCGCTCCAGCTATATCAGCTTAACAATAGACTCAAAGTGCTTTGACTATAACAAACTTCCGCCTCACCTGAACAAATTTTCTCACAAGGGAACAGGGAATAGGAAGCTGGGGGAGATGAGAGCGCTCTTGAAGCAGAGGAAGCAGAGATGTTCCGATGAAACATCTTTATGTAGGGGCGGGTTTTACCACTAACGTTTCGTTTTCACCCTGATATAACTCGCGCCCGCCCCGACCTAACAGTTCAATTATCACATAGACATAAGACATAAGACATAAGACATAAGACTACCAAAAGTCTGTCACTTCATAACCCAGCTCAGTCAGCATCTGATACAACAGAGGTAAACTTAGACCAATGACATTACTGTGACAACCGTCTAGTTTTTCGACAAATAAGCCACCACGCCCTTCTAGGGCAAAGCAGCCTGCACAGTTTAGAGGTTCGCCTGTAGCCACATAGGCTTGAATTGCGCGATCGCTCACATTGGCAAAGTAGACTCGTGTTATCCCACAACGGACAATTGTCTTATCCTGTGATACATCAATTAAGGCATGACCCGTATAGAGTTCGCCCACTCTACCCCGCATCATCTGCCAACGTGCGATCGCCTCTTGGGGATTAGCCGGTTTCCCGTGGATCTCATCCTGAATGCTTAACACTGAATCACAGCCTAACACTAGCGCCTGATCAAATTTAGGCACAACGGTTTTGGCTTTGTGCCATGCTAGGGTTTTGACTAACTCTACCGGATCAGTAACTTTAACCTGAGATTCATCAAAATCACTGTGACAAACGATGGGTTCAATGCCAGCATTTTTTAATAAACGGCGGCGTGCTGGCGAAGCTGAGGCTAAAACAAATTGTGTCATTCGTTATTTGTCATTCGTCATTCGTCATTCGTTACATTTGTCTTGACAAGTGACCCCTAATCTAGTAAACATTAAACGAACTAGCGACTTGGGTAAACAGGTCTTGCACTTTATCCCAACGTTCTTCTGTGGTTGAAGTATTCAGAGTGTAGAGCTTACCACGGCTGATGACGGCTGTGGCTAGGTCATGACGATTTTGAGTGGGAAGTTTGACACTATATTCGAGAAGATAATAGGTTTTGCCTTCCGTCTCGCGAGCTTTTGCATCGACTAATTCAACTTGACGATTGGAATTCGCCGCCGATAGCACATTTTGTTGGAGTTGGTAACCGACTTCCCCAGGCGTTCCTAAATCGGTGAGGGTTGTATTTTCTGGAACGGGGTTAATCACCACACTGACATTTTCGGTTTGCTCGATCAAATCCCGAAATACCACATCTGGTCCGTCAGTGACTTGAATCGGCACCCAACCATTCGGATAGAGAAACTCATAACCGTCAGCCGTATCGACATAGCTTTTAAGTCCACTAACGCCGTCAGTGCAGCCATGTAGACCCAAGCTCAATACTAGCAGCAAAAGGGCGGCAATGGTCTTGAGCATCTTTATATCCTTTGAATTGGTGCGTTTTTATTGTCTCATCTTCCGGGTACACTTTATGATTGAGTTTTGATCAAGATAAGTCACGTTGGCTTGAGAAGGGTTGACGTTTAAAAGGAACCTCTTTGGGGAGGTTTGCGTCGGCGTCTATAAAACTCTAAAGCTAACCTGATTAAGATTGCAGGAAAACGAAAACACCATGAATCCAACCTATCGAATACTGACCATTTTAGGATTGGTGACTGTCCTGACGGGTTTCTCTGAAGCGGTTCGCGCCCAAGAACCCATCAGGGTTGTGCAAGCTTCCTCAGAGCAGTTGAGTGCCGTGCAACTGTATAACCGAGGTGTTGATAAACTGGAAAAGGGTGATTATGCTGGTGCAATTTCTGACTTCGCCGATGCTTTACAACTTAACCCCGAAGACGCAGATGCCTATTATAATCGGGGCTACGCTTATCATAGTCTCGGTAATTACGACGGCGCCATTTATGACTATACCCAGGCGATTAAGTTAAATCCCGATTTTAGTCAAGCTTATAGTAACCGAGGTTATACCCATTTTGTGCGCCGGGACTACCAGAAAGCGATCGCGGATTTCACCAAGGCGATTGAAATTGATCCGGAAAATGACACCGCCTATATTAGTCGCGGGAATGCGTATGATGAGTTGGGCGATGCTGAAGCAGCTCTCAACGATTACGCCAAAGCGCTGGATATCGACCCCGAAAATGCCCGCACTTACTATAATCGGGGGCTAACGCACAATCGCTTAGAACAATATAAAGACGCGATCGCGGACTATACTCAATCGATTGAACTGCAACCCACCTTTGCTGAAGCTTATTACAATCGGGGGCTGACTCAATTCAAATTGGAGAATATCGATGCAGCTACTGCTGACTTGCAAAAAGCGGCTGAACTTTTTCAAGAACAAGGCAGATCAGATAGTTATCAAACTGTTATGAATGCGCTGCAAGTGATGGGAGGGGGAAACTAACCCCTGATCCTACTGATTTTGGTAAGTTATGCTAAATCGAACTAATTTTTCGCTCAATCCTTGATCAGATTTCACTTCATTGTTAGTCCAAAATCGCTGGATTAACAGGGGTGTTCCCGATTGAGGGAAGCGTAAAGATTAGCTAACGCTCGATACAGAGACAGCGACGAACATCAATCCACTGACTAAAACTAGAGCGGCAATTCCCAAGAATACATAGTTGCGCTGCTCTGTTTTGCTTGGGGGTTCCGCTTGGTAAACTTTGGGTTCACGGGCAAAGTTATTTAAACGTCCGCCTTCTTCTGTGGTATAGGGCATGAATGATAACCTTTTTTACTCATCTTATAGAATTGTAACAAACTCTCAGTATAAATACTCTCCTGTTTGGATAAGAAATTTTTATAGTCGCTAAAAAGCGGTTCTAGCCCTCTAATAACCGTTGCACGGAAATCGTTACATCAGGAAATGCCAACGGGTGAATTTCTCCCGTCGTCAGGGTTAATTAGTGGGTATAGTCGCCACCGACAGGTTCACGAAGCAATCCTCAAACCTGACAAAGGACATAAGACAGTCTTAATTAATCGTCCCCGTCAATGGTGAACTCGCACTAGCATAACTTTTAATCGGAATCCGCCCCGCCAGATAAGCCAAACGTCCGGCTTGAGTCGCCATACCCATGGCTTTCCCCATCGCCACGGGATTTTTAGCTAGTGCGATCGCACTATTGACGAGTAAAGCATCTGCCCCCATCTCCATGGCTTGCGCCGCTTCGCTTGGTGATCCAATTCCCGCATCCACGACCACAGGAACTCCCGCCTCTTCGATAATAATTTGGATATTTGCCGCCGTTTTAATCCCTTGTCCCGAACCAATGGGGGAACCCAAGGGCATTACCGTGACACACCCCACCTCTTCCAATCGTTTAGCTAACATGGGGTCGGCATTAATGTAAGGCAGAACGGCAAACCCCTCTTTCACCAATTTCTCAGCGGCTTCCAAAGTACCAATCGGGTCTGGTAATAAATATTTCGCGTCTGGAATAACTTCTAACTTGACAAAATTATTATCCTCTTGCCCCAATAACTTTGCCATTTCCCGACCTAACCGCGCCACTCGCACGGCTTCCTCTGCAGTTTTACAGCCTGCGGTGTTGGGTAACATCCAGATTTTCGTCCAATCCAGCGCCTCGGCTAATCCTTCATGACCCGGGGCTTGGGTTTGCACCCGCCGCACCGCTACTGTGACAATCTCACTCCCACTCGCCATAATACCCTGCTGCATTTGTTCAATGCTGCTATATTTCCCTGTACCGGTCATGAGACGGGAGTGAAATGTTCGACCGGCAATAATTAACGGGTCAGATGTCGCGGGTTCTGTAACTGAGGTGTTCTGGGGAGATAGGGGAGTAATGGGAGAACTAATCATTAAATTTGAGCAGGATTGATGATAAAAGCGATCGTAACGAAAATGGTCTAAGAGCGGATCAACCCTTTGCCTTTCGATCCAGTCTGCCAGTAGCTGTGCTGTCACCGGGGCGAGGAGAATGCCATTGCGGTAATGTCCTGTCGCTAATGTTAAATTTTCACAAGGGCTAACTCCCAGAATCGGACATTCATCTGGAGTTGCCGGTCGAAATCCCCACCAGCATTCCTGAATTGACCAATCCTGTAGGGGCGGATATAACCGTATTGCCCGTGAGAGCAAGGTGTGAATTCCCGATGGTGTATTATCAGGTTGCCATCCCACATCCTCACTCGTTGCACCAATCAGTAACCGCCCATCCCGACGCGGAACTAAGTAGGTATCCGGTCCATAGATCACCCGTTGCAGGGGTAAGGGCTGATGGGGATTGGCTGGCATTTGTACCGACAGCATCTGACCTTTTTTTGGATACACGGGTATAGGTAGCAGTTCCTTTGACCAAGCCCCCGTTGCTAATACATAATGATCAGCCTGAAATTCCCCGATCGAGGTTCTAACGCCACAAACACGACGATTGTGCTGCTCAATTGCCTCGACGGTTACCCCTTCGCGCAGGTCAATCCCTAATTCTTGAGCCGCTAATCGCAGGGCTTGCGCCAATGAGCGGTTATCGACTTGTCCATCTTCGGGATACCACCAGCCACCAATCACATCTGCCCCTAAACCGGGTTGATATAAATGAATCGTATTTTTATCTAACCAGTTGCCAACTTCAGGGTGAGAAGCTGAAATCTCTTCATAGACTGGGGCGAGAATCCCGCAGGGCAAGTACCCTGTCGCCACACCAGTAAGTTGTTCGAGTTTGGTACACCATTGAGAGTAGAGCGATCGCGATCGCCGACATAATTCCCGCATTGGAGGCTCAGGAATGGCTTCCGCATCAGGGGCTAACATACCAGCGGCGGCTAGAGTCGATGCGGCTTTAAAGTCGCGGGTTAATACCGTGACTGTCGCCCCCCGCCACTTCAATTCTAGGGCGAGTGCTAAACCAATGACGCCACCGCCCACAATTAAAATATCACTGCAAAAGTTCATTAGAAGATAAAAATTGAGACGCGCCCTAGCCAGTCCATACAGATTTTGTCAACAACTTTACCAGAGAGCCGTAACCGGTTCGGAATCCTCAGTCGCTGCACCCGCGCCTGTATCTGCTTGACCCATTGTTGTTTGAGGAGCTTGGGCTGTACCCTGATTATTTTGAGCTTGCGGTACGCTTCTAATCGTTGTGGGAGCTTGGGATACTGGCTGAGTTGGCTGATTGCCTGGTTGTTGTGTTGCTGCTTGGTTGTCTGTCGTGTCTGGATCTGACTCAATTTGGTTAGCCGTGGGATTGTCTCCCCCAAAGAGTTCTCCAAAAAAAGGAAGGGATACTCCCTGCCAACCTAAAGCGGCTCCCACTAGAGCGGCTGCGATGATAATTAATCCAATTAATTTGTTCATTTCTTCTCAATCCATCTAATCTATGTGGCGTTTGCTCGGCTTGGCAATAACTAGAGCTTATAATAGATAGTTTTTTAACTTACTTTTTTGATCACCATAAGTCTTAATCATGCTGATTTCGCCACGCATTGAAAACGTTCCCCATCAAGGCAAGCCCTGAGCAATCCCTGCCGTCTAAACGGTGAGGTAGTTGAAAAAGCTAACGCCTTCATAATTATTATATAGCCCTCTGTTGTCCTAAAGGGGGCAGCTATCACTCAAAACCAGGTTCATCAAGGGTTGCCAAGGATCAAAACGTCCCCTACAAATATTTCTGCACCACCTGCCACCCGGAATAGGACACCCAGGCAAATCCTAGGAATAAGGCAATATTGGTTCCCAGATGAACAGCCCGCGCCCAAGGCTTTTGGGGACTGATTTGGGTGGAACTGCCGGCGGACACCGCAACCAGCGCCACGACAGATAACCCGGCAATCAAGTGTCCAGAATGTCCCAGATTGCCATAATGACCAATTGTACCAACTAAACCAATTGCCAGGAGCAGCAAGACCAGAGTGACCATTAGCCAACCGATGATGTAATGTAATGGTCGCAACCATTTAGGTCTTGGGCGTTGAGAGTGGCGTTTCGAGAACAGAACACTGCCCGTCACCGCCAACAGCAAATAAGCCGCTAGGGACAAGCCCATTGACCAAGCCGCTATTTTCCACAACCAGATAAAGTCGGGCAGATTCACAAATTGATGCCTCAAATTCAGCCTATTTACCGTCCCCAATCCTAGCTTAAGAGGTTGCTCATCGCTAACCTCGTGAGACCCCAGATGGCTTCGCTGAATGTGGGGAGGAATAGAGGTCAAACCGTGCCACTCAATGTGGTAAGGTTTGACAGTCCAGGTGAAGGTACGACGATTAACCCCGTGCTTCGCTGCAACAACTGGACTTTGCTGGCAGTAAATTGCCCTAGTCTTTTCCAATTAACGTCACTAACTGAAACTTGAGTTTTGGTGTCTCCAGAACACCAGCCTATATAAATCTTTCCAGCTTTTTCGGCTATAACCTTGTCTCCCTTCCTATAATCATGACGAGTAACCGTACCACCATACTTACGCCGTTTGCCGCCTTTGGATGGAACACATAGGTGTAATTGTCTGCGACTAACGGGGGGTCTACGGATTACCGCAAATGGTGCTGGTGTAATCTCAACAAATCCTTGCCAGTTACCGTGCTTGGCGTTGCTAGAATGCCACTCTCGCCATTGTATGAACTCGAACGCGGCTAAAGTTACACCATCAACGGCGTGTGTTACTGGTGTTTGATTAGGTTTGTTTTTTTTGTCTTTGGTTAATCCTAACCACTGTCTAAGCTGGCTAGTTCCATTGCCGTTTTTTTGCCATCCCTGATGAGTTATAACTGGAGCTAGCTCAGATAGCCACGTAAGCATTTTCGTGGTTCCCACCATCACCGGAGAGAAACCAACACCAGATCGGGCAGACTTGCGACCACTGGTTTTATCCACATCAGCCATAACCAACTCATAGTGAATGGCGCTAACGGGAAACAGCTTAAACAACTCTTTAACTACCCGTAACTCTAGCTGCTTGTTAGCTCGAATTGAGGGAGGTAGTTTGGCTTGCTTACGATTATTGAACCTTGCTTGACGGTGGCAACGCTCAGAGTATGGTAACTTTCGATTGATCCGCTTTCCCCGTCTGCAAAGGCGCATAATGCGCCGCAATTGCATTCGTTCTTTAACCGTTTTAAATGGTAAAACTAAGTGAGCCATCCACAGAGTAGACAAGCTTGATTGAACTCCAATTCCTGAGTAAAATTTCCCAGGATCTATACCTATGGCTATCGGCTGAGTGTCCTCTCCTGTTTCAAAAGTTAACTGAATAGCAAAACATTCTAAATCGTTATGCACCACCTTGGCTTTGCCTGCTTTTAACCAACGTCTAGCACGACTAGCTTTAGTTGGCATTAAAGGTTTACCTGATTTTGATAGAACTGGTACTCGTAACATGGAGATAATCCTCACGAGTTAAGTTATCAGTTATCAGTTATCAGTTATCAGTTATCAGTTATCAGTTATCAGTTATCAGTTATCAGTTATCAGTTATCGATCACTGTTCACTGACCACTGTTCACTGACCACTATGTCCCTTCCCGCCATCTCGGTTAAGATGTCCTAACTAAATAGCGACCCGACAAAAAGTCTTAGAGATAACTCGGACTAGGGAAGTATCCGAGAGTCTGTGCCAAACCGAAACTCTATGCGGTATTCAACGGTTTAAATTGTCGTTTGTCCGACAATCCCTAGACTCAAGCGATAGCTAGTTTAGGGTTGTTGAACTGAACAACCTCTTTGATGTTTTTAAATGGCTTTTTTATCTAGGTGACATCCTCTTACACTATCTGCGTCCTTTATGGTGTAGGCTTCCTGGGTCGTAATCCTACGATGACGCTTCCGGCGTTTTCTCGGGAATATTCATCCCACGCTGCCTGTCGGGTCAGACGTGGGGAATCTATCGCCGGATCAGCTAGCTGTTGCCACAGCCAAACGTGCTTCGCTTGCGGGGCTATTATGACGAATTGTTTCTTCACTAAGCTTATTATCATCCGCAGGTGGTACAACGGCTTTAGCGTCAGAGGACGACGCCGGATTAACTTCTTGATCGACCTGTAAGCGAGTGCAGGGTACGGTATCTGAGAGAATCGCACTTGCCATCATGCCTGTGTGAATCTCCAGTAGCGCCTGCGGTAGGGCTTCAAAGACTAAGCGCTGTCCCGGAAAAACCACGCGCTCAAAATACCAATTGGGAATATTTGTAATCCGAGCAATTTGAATCTGACTCGTGGCGTTTACGTAGCAACAGAGAATGTGAGTTTGATTATCACAAGGTAGGGGATCAAGTATCTGAGTCATAACTGCTGAGTAAGGTACTAAATGAATCGTGCTTCTTATTACTTCACCTAACTTAGCACTTGCGATCCCGTGCCTGCTGTAAATCCGACTACCAATTTAACTTCTTTCTTGCCAATTGCACTGACGCGATCGCAGCTAAATGCTTAGTTTGTCCCATCCCTTGGGTTGAGACCCTAAATTGGGTCATTTTAGGTAATATTGCTTAGGTTACCTCCCTTAGACTCCCCGATATGAACTCCATGAAAAAAATACCATACCCTTGAGGTCACAGGGCAATCTTGTTAGAGTAAAGTTAAGTTATGTGAAAAAGAAATCAAATATCTGAGAAAGCTGGGTTGGGGCTGCGTCCTCACCCCGGTCGATGATGACTTAAGCGTCCGCGTCCACGGGGTTTTCAGCCAAATTGCACTGGATACATGCCAAGTTCAAGACAGCCAACCGTATTCATAAAAGCCGATTTACCCCAGATGAAATTTACAATGTCAGAAAAAATTCTTTATGTTCGCCTACCCTGCAACCCGATTTTCCCGATTGGGGTTGTTTATTTAGCCGATCACGTTCACAAACTCTTCCCAGAGGTAAAACAGCGCATCTTTGACTTAGGCACCGTACCTCCCCTGGATTTTTCCCGATCGCTTGATGCTTGTATTGACGAATTTCAACCGACGCTTTTGGTATTCTCCTGGCGGGATATTCAAATTTATGCGCCAGTTGGCGGTAGAGGAGGGAACCCCTTACAAAATGCCTTTGAGTTCTACTATGCCAGTAACCCCTTTGTCAAGGTACGCGGGGCGATCGGTGGATTACGTTTAGCCGCCGCTTATTATAATGAACTGTGGCGTAACTTAGGGCTGATTCGTCGGGGACTTAAACGCGCCCGTAACTATAACCCAGAGGCACGTCTGATTGTCGGCGGGGGTGCGGTTAGCGTGTTTTATGAACAACTGAAGACTAAATTACCCAAAGGGACAATTGTCTCCGTGGGTGAAGGTGAAACCCTATTAGAGAAACTCCTGCGGGGTGAATCCTTTGCCGATGAGCGCTGTTATGTGGTGGGTGAGACTCAGCCGCGCGATCGCATGATTCATGAGAGCCCAACTCCCCTAGAAAAAACCGCCTGTAACTACGACTATATCCAAAGTATCTGGTCAGCTTTTGATTATTATTTTCAAGAGAGTGATTTTTATATTGGCGTACAAACTAAACGTGGTTGTCCCCACAACTGCTGCTACTGCATCTACACCGTCGTCGAAGGCAAACAGGTACGGATCAATCCCGCTGATGAAGTTGTCGCCGAAATGCGCCAGCTTTATGACCGAGGTATCCGCAACTTCTGGTTTACCGATGCTCAGTTTATCCCAGCGCGGAAGTTTATCGACGATGCGGCGGAACTGTTGCAGAAAATTCTCGACTCTGGAATGAGGGATATTCACTGGGCGGCGTATATTCGGGCGGATAATCTCACCCCCGAATTGTGCGACTTGATGGTGAAAACCGGGATGAACTACTTTGAAATCGGCATTACCAGTGGTTCCCAGGAATTAGTGCGTAAGATGCGGATGGGATATAACCTCCGCACCGTGCTACAAAATTGTCGCGATTTGAAAGCGGCGGGGTTTAATGACTTGGTTTCGGTCAACTATTCCTTTAATGTAATAGATGAGCGACCGGACACCATTCGCCAAACCATTGCCTATCACCGGGAGTTAGAGCGAATCTTTGGTGCTGATAAGGTAGAACCTGCTATCTTCTTTATCGGACTGCAACCCCATACTCATTTGGAAGCCTATGCCTTTGAGCATAATATTATCCAAAAAGACTATGATCCAATGAGTTTAATGCCCTGGACAGCGAAAAAGCTACTCTGGAATCCCGAACCATTAGGCTCTTTCTTGGGTGAGGTTTGCCTGCAAGCTTGGCGGCAAAATCCCGATGATTTTGGTCGCGAAGTGATGAAAATTTTAGAGGAACGTTTGGGGTGTGCGGATTTGGAGGACGCTTTAGCGGCTCCGATTGAAGCCCCAGCTAAGACGCCGCCTAAACAACTGGTTACAGCGGGGTAGTTGATTCTATCCGTTTATCGTCAACTAGAACAGCTTGGAGAAATTCAACCCTAAAATGTATCATAATTAACATAAAATCATCGGTTAAAATTCTCCCCTGCTCCCAGACGTGCCATGGCACGTCTCTACACGCTCTCCCTTTCCCCTGAACCCCTCAGACAAGGTTTGATCATGCTGCAAGGTTCGATATTACAAAAGTTAGACACAGCTCATCGCGGTGGTAAGCGACCGCTGAATTTTGGCGTTTATCACAAAAACACCCTGATTGCTCTGTGTCATGCTTTGGAAGACTTTATTTTAGAGTCAGAGGGAAAACCTCTGTTGATTGCGGCGTTTCAACAGGGGAAATGGTATCTGCAAGAGGCAGAACGCTATAACGATTTGGCGGAACACTCGTCTCAAGTGGTGATTATGGCGACAGGGGATACCAGTTTTGCTGAACATCCCACCAGCCAGCGATCCAATGTGACGCTCGTGGATTTAGAACCCTCTGATCCAGTGGCTCAAGAGTGGCATTTGATCATCATGTCGGAGACATACACGGCAATGGTCTTATGTCAAGAGTTATCCGCCGCTGATTATGGCAGTAAAGGACAACCCCAAGAGGATCGGGAGCGCAAGTTTTATGGGTTCTGGACATTTGAGCCGGAACTGGTTCGGGAAACGATTGAGTTGGCGATCTCACACATTGGTGGTTATGATCAATCCTTACAAAAAAGCCTAACCGAACAAGCGCAACAGATTACGGCTGCCTTGGGTAGCAAAAAACGCGATGATATTGGGCAGGTTGTGTATCGCGTCGTCGATTATCTAGAACGCTTTGAACAAGATTTATACCAAGCTGAGGATGAGCAACTGCAAACCTTGCCCCTTTCTGAGCAAGACTTAGATAATAATCTCTTGTCTAATAAGGTGCAGGCATTTTTGCGGATGGCACAGCTCATTGATCAAGCGGATGTAACCAATCCCATGGCAGCGGCGGAAGTGGCAACCCTTTGTGAAGCGATGGGTCAATTGCTTGATCTACCCGCGTGGCAAATCAAACGGCTGCGATTAGCGGGATGGCTGCATCGCCTCGCCCCCTTACAAGGAGTAGAGGATACCCTGGAACCGACAAAATCCACGGTGCAGCAACAGGCGGTAGCTCAACAAGAGGCGATGCCTAAGTCCTCTGTTTTGCGCGTTATGCCCCAATTACAGGCAATTGCTCACATTATCACCCACCAAACAGAACATTGGGATGGCTCAGGACAACCTGATGGCTTGGCTTATGATGCGATTCCCTTGGAGTCGAGAATTTTAGCGCTGATTACGGCATTTCAACAGCGGCTGAAGGACTATCAATCCCAAGAGACTCCTTTGGCACAAGCACTCAATGACTGTAAGGCGTCAGCGGGTACAGTATTTGACCCCAAACTGCTTGACGCTCTAGAACTATTGGTGGTGGGCATGCAACAGGGTATGAGTTTACAGGTGAATCAACCTAAAATAGCAGCAGGGATGTGGTTGCTTGATTCCTATGCCACTCAGGAAGCATAATTTAATCAGGAAAATTGATGGAAATCGAAGCAATTAGGGCAGGAAAAATCAAGCAACTCTCAGGCGCTAATCTAGATGACGAAGATTTGTCTGAGGGTCAACTTGAACAGATCAATTTGGCGGGCGCTAGTCTGGTGGGTACGAATTTGTCGAGAGCGAATCTCAATGGTGCCCGTCTCGATGGCGCTAAGCTGCTGTGCGCTCAACTGGTGTCTGCTGACGTGCGGGCAAATTGTTTGGGCGCTAATCTGATGCAAGCGAATTTGGCTGGGGCTGATTTGCGCGGGAGCAATCTCCGAGGCGCGAATTTAATGGGCGCTAATTTGGCACAGGTATCGTTTGCGGGAGCATTTTTGAGTGGTGCGAATCTGATGGGTGTCAACCTCCAGGGCGTTGATTTCCGAGGAGCTGATCTGCGGGGGGCGAATCTCAACAGTGCTAATCTCAAGGGGGCGGATTTATCGCAGGCGGATTTACAGGGCGCTAGCTTGTGTGACGCCAATTGTGAGGAAGCGGATTTGCGTGGGGCGAATCTGGCGGGGGCGAATTTGACGGGCGCAAATTTGCTTTGTGCTGAACTTGATGACACCAATATAAATGGTGTGAAGTTGGAGCGAGCTTGCTTGCTGGGAACGTCTCTGGAAAGTAGTTCCTAGAGTGTTACCTGAGAATCCGGGGTTATTGTCCTGAGAACAAAAGGGATACATTGGACAAATGACAAAGAAAAAATGATAATATTCTGACATAAAGGCTTGGATTTAGCGCTCACTCCTGCTATTATCAATGTTTATCAAGTTGCGCCAAAAAACCTCTTCCATCTGGACAGGGTGGGGGAGAATTTGGTATTGGAGTGATTGGGAGAATAGGGAAAAAAGATGAAATAAATTTAGCGGCGTTTAATCTCCTGGGAATCTTTCCTGGCTCACCTTCTCGCGTCCTCAACAGTACGTCCTCAACAGTTCCCGAATCACGAAAAAGGCATCGTGCCAGAATAAGGGATTGGGAGGATATCTATACCCGAATCAGTTCGGTTATTTCCCCGATTAACTCTATCCGTTTCTCGGCGTTTTAGGTGATCATAGTAATTAGGAGAGAATGTCAATCGGTTAGACCTTTGCGGTATCAGGAGGAGAAGTAGCAGATGCGACACCCAGATCATTTTTCCGAAATGTTGAACCTTTACCTCTTTACCGTCGTCTAAAGGTGTAATACTATAGAGTTAAGGCAAACTCATACTGACTTCGCATTCGCCCCTGTTCCTAGCCCAGAGTTAGTAAGCTGGGAAACGCCGCAGAATCAACGAAGAGACAATTTACTGAGTCAATCGCTTTAACTCCTGTCTACGGTTAGATCTCCTACTCAAGTCAATACAGGTAGGAGTCTATACATCTTTTAGTAGATGTAAACCACCGCTTCGCGCACATATCCTCAAAGTGAGAGATGGCTATAGCTTTTGCTTTTGAGGTCAAAATCCGCGACAGATTTATTGCTCGTTTACGGAGTCACTACTCACAGATGCCCACTGTTAACACCAAATCCAAAACGACCAAGCAGCCCACATTTTCGGCAGATATGGTTCGCACGTATCTGCATGAAATCGGTCGCGTGCCACTACTGACCCATGAGCAAGAAATTGTCTATGGTAAGCAAGTGCAGCAGATGATGCCGCTGTTGGAGGCAAAAGATGCTTTAGCGGAAACGATGCAGCGCGAACCGACGATACAGGAGTGGGCAGAACACGTTAATTTAGAAGAATCAGCCCTCAAGAAAATTATAAACCAGGGAACGCGAGCTAAGCGCAAGATGATTGAAGCAAATCTGCGCCTAGTAGTTGCGATCGCGAAAAAGTATCAGAAGCGTAACATGGAATTCCTGGACTTGATTCAGGAAGGTACCCTGGGATTAGAGCGAGGGGTGGAGAAATTTGACCCAACGCGAGGTTATAAGTTTTCCACTTATGCTTACTGGTGGATTCGTCAGGCAATCACCCGCGCCATCGCCCAGCAAGCCCGCGCTATTCGGTTACCGATTCACATTACCGAAAAGTTGAATAAGATTAAGAAAGTTCAACGAGAACTGTCTCAGAGATTGGGTCGTAACGCGACACCGGCTGAGATTGGTCAGGAGTTAGAGTTAGAACCTGCCCAGATTCGCGAGTATTTGAGCATTGCCCGTCAACCTGTATCCCTGGATGTGCGAGTGGGTGATAACCAAGATACAGAATTATCTGACCTCTTGGAAGATAGTGGTCCGACGCCGGTTCATTACACAACTCAGGAATCCCTGCGCCAAGATTTAGATAATCTCCTGGCAGAATTAACCCCCCAACAACGGGAAGTCTTGGCACTCCGCTTTGGCTTAGAAGATGGGAATGAACTGTCTTTGGCAAAAGTCGGACAGAGGCTCAATCTCAGTCGCGAACGGGTACGCCAGTTAGAGCATCAAGCCTTAGCCCAGCTAAGACGACGCCATGGGAATGTGCGGGAATATATAGCGAGTTAGGGTTCGTTGAGATTTGCGCTGTCTTACCTGACCCTCATTCGACGACTGTAGGGGTTTGGTAACCAATAGGGGAGGGGTTTGGCAACCAATAGGGGAGGGGTTTGGTTACCAAACCCCTACCACTTTTTTGTAAACAAATATTAATTTTTTAGGCAATACCAGGACTAGCGATTGAAGCCTCTGAAATTGGCGTGTCAACTGTATAAACCTAACTGAAGGGTGAGTGAGTTTCATTCCTTTGAGGGAATCGTCACTGGCGGATAATCCGTTATTTTTAACTTAAGGGTGATGAAGACCTCTATCAAAGTACAAAAAACTATACTCTTGCCCGTGCCAAATGTGACGGTTGAGAAACCGGATAAAGGCAGGACAAAAAAGAGACGGATTCAAGCTTTGATAGAAAGCAAGGATGCCTTGTTAACCTCTACTTTAGCTTAAGTCTACTTTAACAAAAAATAGGGCGGCTACCAACTGTGTGCTAGGATTTCAGATTTTTTAAGGGTGTTTCTATATTATTTTCAAGGAGGATACCACGGTGATTAGCCGATTCATTGAGTTTTTACAGTCCCAACATCAACCGTTTTTTCCTTGGCGTTTACCCTTAACCGGGTTACTGCTGACGGTAGGACTAACAATGAATGTCTCCAGTAGACCAACAGCCGTCGCTCAACAACTCAAGCAAGCCGTGGACAGTGCTGCTGTGGAACCGAATCAATCTACTGTATCCGCCTCAGCCACTTTAATCCCTGATGGTACTTACCTCTACGGTCAATCCTCTCAACCGGATCAGATTGGTCAAGAATATATTGTGTTTCAAGCCAATAAAGGAAAGCTAGTTGGGGCACTTTACTTACCTCAATCTGAGTTTAGCTGTTTTTATGGCACCCTAGAATCTAAACAGATGAATCTCCAGGTTGTCAACCCCTATGACCAAACCGCTTTAGCTCACACCATCGAGAATCAGCAACAAACCTCGGTGGCGGCGGGGAGTCAGATTCATCTAGATCGAGCTTACGACTCTTTAACCTATCCCCATACAGTTAGACTTGATCAGTATCAACCTGTTGGTCAACTGAGTGAGAATGATCAACGGATATTGAATATCTGTCGGGAAAATGTGTTGTGATAAATGACAAAAAGATCAACACCCTACATCTAACCCCTCTGGCGGTTGGGAATACAAGGTTTGTTCCTCTGCGGCTGTGGGTGAGCTAGTAAACTGTTCGATTTGAGTCAATAAAGTTTTAGCTTCGAGATCACCATTGTCGGTTCGGTGTTTGAGGTAGAGCTTCAGTTCATTGATTAGGGCAGTGGGGATGTTCATTAGGACTCCTCCGTTGTGGGAAACCCCGTGTCCCTTCGCTTCGCTTATCGGGCAAGCTTCAGACCGGGGAGGAACACTCGGTAGCGGTTTCAACCGCCTACCCCTTTTTGGGGCGGAGGGGTATGGTTGCCCCTCCAATGAGGTATGGTTGCCTCAGTCTCCCGTTTCCGGGGTAAAGTTAGCTTCGCCAATGTTATCGGTCGGTAACTATCCAAAAAGCACTGTTTCAGTGACCTTAAAACTGTTTAACTTTTCGGTTCTAGAGCAGTAGACTAGCGGGAGCATCTACTGGTAGGTCTTGAACACTTGCCGATAACGTAGTCAGTTAAGACTTAGGCTGGTAAGCACAGCTTCAACTTATTTGGCTTTTGCTCCGTGTCTTTAGACCGGGGTTGCTTACGATTCACCAACTCAAAGGAAAACGCTAGTATGATGAATGACATTTAGGGGCAGGGCAGGTTTCACAACTATCGTTTCTTACCTAACCCAGACGCTCCACGCCTTACGTCTCTACCTGAGTGTAACGCGATCGCGCCCCTGTCGTTTTGACACCAACAGTGCTTCGTCAGCCGCCTGCACCAGATTTAATGGATCATCTTCTGGATAAGGGATGATCGCAGCTACACCCAAACTCAGAGTAAGAATTGAGGAATATCCGCAGATGCGATAAGGATCATGGGTAATATTTAAGGCTTTGACATGTTCTCGAATTTGCTCTGCCAATTGTACCGCTTGATACCCCTCCATTTGCGGCACAATTACGGCAAATTCTTCGCCGCCAAAACGAGCAACAAAAGCCCCTGGAGACTTAACGCACTCACGAATTGCCTGGGCGACTTGCTGCAAACAGAAGTCTCCCGTCAAATGACCAAAAGCATCGTTAAAAAGCTTAAAAAAGTCGATATCAGCTAAAATCAGTGCCAGGGGAACTTCTTCTTCAGCTAATCTTTGCCATTCTTGGGCAAGGTGATGGTCAAAGTCACGCCGATTAGCCAGCTTAGTTAAATCATCAATCGTCGATAAATACTTTAACTGTTGATTCTCTTGCTCCAACTGTCCAATACGCGGATCTGTCGGTGATTCCAGGGAGAGTTGCTCCTTAAAATAAAGCTGATATAACTCACAGCGAATTGTCGCCTGATTTCCCTGTAGTGTGATCAGCCCCATACTCTCTAATTGATACGCCGCGATCGCATCTAAATGGACACTCTCTGTTGCCATAACCACCTGTTTCAGCGCCGCCAGTAACTTCGGATTCTTTTCCACTACGGTAAATTGACGCCGCAAATGATGACTATAGACTCCAGTCAGGGTTGGTGCTTCCTCTAATAACTGCGCTAAGGTGAGATCAGAGTAACACAGGTGATAAAGTGCTAATTGAACTAGATAAGGATGTCCTCCCACCATTGCCATCAATTCAGTAGCTTGAAAAGTATCTATCCAATTCAGTTGGTAACGACGGGCTAATTCCTGCACCTGCTCTAACGTCAACTCTGGCAAAAGAATTGGTAGTCCCACATTAAAGGGAGATTGATTAATATTTAATGAAATATCAATTTCCGTCGAATGCACCACAACGAAACGCAATTGCTGTAAGCTCTCATCCAGTTGGGCTTCTTCATGCCAGGAACGTAATAACGGCAGAAACTCGCTGGCAATTGTCTCATACTCGAACAGGCGATTGACTTCATTCAATGCCAGGAGAATCGGCGTGTCAATTTGCTCCAGTAAATATCCTTGAAAATAGAAGGTGCAGCTAACTTTGCTACCAATATCGTCATCCCAATAGTCATCCAGGTTAGGTTTGATCTGCAACTGCCGAGCGACGTTAGCACAAAACCAGCGCAGAAATTTATCTAGGTTTACAAAAATAGATTCATCGGATTGCTGGAAATCGAGATTAACCGCGTGGAACCCTTGGGCTTTAGCGTGAGCGATAATCCGCTGTAGCAGAGAGCTTTTTCCCATCTTCGAGGGCGCTTTGATGCGAATGATACTTCCGGGTTTGTCAATCTCCGCATAAGCGAGTTCTTCGATGGGGGGGCGATTGATGTAAAAGGCTGAGTTGAGCGGTAGGGGACTACCAGGAAATTCTAACCGCTCCGATGTTAGGGTTGGGTTTAACATAGTAGGATTTGAAAGGGCTAAAGGAGGTTGCTCTGAACTATCTCTTTGTCCGTTTAAAATATAGTAATCAAATACAGTATTGATATTATTTTTAGTAATTTTTTGCCCAAAAATATGAGAAAGGCGTTGCCAAAGTTTTGCACCAACATCTCGGATATAACTCTCTTCATACCCGATCTTAGCCGAAATTTCAGTATAGGTTAACCCTTGCCAAGTATAGTGAAAGACTTGTTCTTGAATGTTACTCAGTGGTGGATCACGGAGAATCGTACTCAGTACCGTTAGAGCTTCTGTACTATCCATTTATCATTAAAATTGTGTTACCCAATATTTTATTTTAATGGACATTTCCACAAAAACCAACATTTTCCAACAAAAATGTATATTTTAGAAAAAAATTAACATCCTAAGTACCTGGACATGAATTTTGTTCGCTGTAATAAGAAATGTTAACAAGCGTCAAATCCTTACGATTAAGAGTTCTCTTCTCTTCACGCTCAAGTTTAATTGGGTTCGACTACTTAGAGGAAATTTTAGAACATTATCCAACAGACAAGGAGGAAGGAACTCACTATAGTGAAAACGGGAGATAGTTTTCTCCTATCTTATCCGAATGATTAAGAATAATTTAGTTCGTTTTAATACTTGCTAACGTCCAAAAGGGTAAACAGTTAATGACTATAAAATTAAACCTCTATTGCTATGCTCGACTCCTAGAAAACAAGTACTAATTATCAGGGTTAAAATGATGTGTACTCAAGGCACTTTCACGGATTTTCCTCTACCAACGATTTTTAAGTGGCTCGATCAAGGGCGAAAAACAGGTGTACTATCAATTCACCCCTTAAGCGCTGTCTCATTAGCGCCTTATATAAACTTGCGGTCAAACGTAGTCAATAGAATAGAGGAGACAAGGAAACCAAGTAGATTTCAGAATTATCTCCATCCCCAATCACCAATCCCCAATCACTACATCTGGATTGCTCAAGGTCAAATTGTCGCCGCCGCCAATCGGTGCGATGGAGGGGGTTTGATATCACTGCTGCAGCGTGATCAATGGGTGAGCGATCGCGTCTTAAGCAAATTATTACAGCGTTGCTCCCTGAATCATCAACCCTTGGGGTTATGGCTAAAAAATAACGGAGTCTTGGATAGCGAACAACTCAAACAAATCTTTCATATTCAAATCATCGAGCAAATTGTTCCGATATTTCAACTCAAGGATGCTCAGTTCAAATTTGACTTGAACACTAATCTATCAGCAAAAGAAATGACAGGCTTGAGTATAGCCGCAACCGAAGCCACGATGATGATATCGGGAAAGCTGCAATTTGTTAGTAGGTGATATAGCAGAAGGCGGGGGGAGTAGAGACGTAAGGCGTGGAACTATGGCGAAAAAAAATTCAATTAGAGCTTATTCAAGCCGCATTAGGATCTTAAGTGCGATCGCAAACCCATTTCCACAGGGGATGACTTGGACCTTGATGACAAATCCGACGCACCTGATGCGCCAAGCGCTGTTTTTCGACGGGCGGAATTCCGAATAGAATATTACGACTTTGCCAAACTAAAACCGCCGTCGTCATCCCAATGCAGAGGGCTAGACCTAAAATAGGCAGACGGTTAAATGCAATACTATACCGTAGACCTGACCAGGTAAAATGCTCTTGCAACAACGATAACTCATAACGCCAACCCCAGAGACTAATCGGAGCGACACTAATCCAAAGGATACCCACAAATAACCAACGACCATAAACCGTGAGTTGATGGAGTCGCTGAATTTTTACTCTTAATCTTGGATCAAGGTGATCTGGACTTGTTTGAGAAGTCTGGGTGTCTGGCGGCTCCATTATTAAGGGCAATTCCAATTACATTTTGTCGGGAAATTCAGCTTCGATAACCTGAGTGGCTTGGGTTTGACCTGTGCGCTCTCTCCAGAATGCTAAGAGGGTACTGGCAACAAAAATACTCGAATACGCACCTGCAATAAACCCCACAATTAGGGCTAGGGCAAAATATTTTAGGGTTTCTCCGCCAAACAAGAAAATAGACACTAAGGAGAGTAGGGTCGTTAAGGTGGTATTAATGGATCGGCTTAGGGTTTGATTAACCGCATCATCAACAATTTGATCAATATGTTGGTCGGGATGCTTGGCAATCACTTCCCGGATGCGATCATAAATAACTACGGTATCGTTAACAGAAAATCCAATAATTGTCAAGAGAGCGACGACAAAAAGGCTATCGACCTCTACACCTTGGACTAAACCCAAAATGGAGAAAATGCCCACAGTGACCAAGACATCGTGAAGTAAAGCAATAAAAGCCAAAAAAGCATAGTCAAACTGAAACCGGAAGGAGAGGTAGACAAGAATACCGGCAAAGGATACGAGTAATGCCAGTAAACCGGATGTAAATAACTGCCGTCCCAGGATGGGACCTACGGTATCAATTTGAGTCGATTCGGGATCAAATGCGCCAATGGTTTCACTGAGAGCTTTGCGTAACTCAGTGCGCTGTTCAACATCCAAGGTTTTGGTACGAATCGTCAAGCCTTGTTGTTGAGCACCGATACGCTGAATCGTACTACTACCCAGATCCTGTTCATTGAGAACCTCACGCACCTGTGCCAGGTCTATGGGTTGGTCGCAGTTACCGGGTACAGTACAATCAAGTTCAACCTGTAGGCGTGTCCCGCCAACAAAATCGAGACCGGGGCGCAGAGGGGCTCCTAGCTGTGCCGTGGAAATCGCCATCGAAACGATACCAGCCAAGATAATTACGGCGGAAATTATCCACCAGAGCGATCGCTGTTTGATTACACTAAATTTGGTCATTTGTCATTTGTCATTCGTCAAATTTTTCCTTGCACCTGGAGCATCTGCGTACCTATGCACCCAATCACCCCCTGCACCTAGGGCATTCTTACTGAGACGATACCAGATTCGGACAAAACAGTTCCGGCTTCTGGCGTACCCCAGGAAATCCTAAAACCAACAACAGCATGAACGTGCGAGTACAGGTAACAGCAGTAAACATACTGATGACAACTCCAATCCCTAGGGTAACGGCAAAGCCCTTGACTAAACCTGACCCTAGCCAAAATAGAGCCGCACAAGCAATCAGAGTAGTTAGGTTCGAGTCTAAAATACTGGAAAATGCTCGATAAAAGCCTGATTCCACAGAGCGATACAGGGTTTTTCCCTCGCGTAATTCTTCTCGCGTCCGTTCAAAAATTAGCACATTCGCATCCACCGCCATCCCAATACTGAGAATAAACCCAGCAATTCCCGGAAGAGTTAAGGTGACACCAATCAGGGCAAATGTGGCTAGGGTGAGTAGGGCGTAGATAGTCAAAGCAACATCAGCAATTAAACCGGGGAGACGATAATAGATTGCCATGAACACCAAGACTAAAATTAAACCGCCAATCGCTGCATAAACGCTGCGTTGAATACTATCTCGTCCCAGGGTAGCGCCCACGGTGCGATTTTCCACAATTTCTACGGGTAACGGTAACGCACCACCTTGAAGTTGAGCGGCTAAGTCACTCGCCCTTTGCACATCAAAATTCCCGGTAATTACAGCACCGCCGCCACTAATACCCGTTTCCGCATATTCTGGACCCACGGTGGGGGCGCTGATCAGGGAGTCATCCAGGAAAATCCCAATACTGCGACCGGTACCCGCCAAGTCTCTAGTCAGTTCGGCAAATCCTTGTCCCCCTGCAGCATCAAATCGGATCGCGACTTCCCAACCATTTCCGGCTTGAGTCGGTTGAGCGCGGGCATATTCCAGGTTTTTCCCGGTCACATTTGTCTTCTCAAACAATTGTGCGATCGCGGCGTCCGAGCGTTCCAAAGCCGCTATATTTTCTGCGATCGCCTCTTGATCACCACCTTCTTCACTCTCCAGTAGAGCGGCTTGCTCTAATAGCAGTTCCTGGCGCACCTTTTCTTCAATCAGAAGCTGTGCTTCTGTACCCGGTAACTGCTTGCGGAAATCAAGTTGTGCGGTTCCCCCTAGCACCCGTTCGGCTTGCTGTGGATCATTCACACCAGGGAGTTGTACCAATATTTGGTCTGAGCCAATGGTTTGGACTTGAGATTCAGAAACACCCAGAGCATTAACTCGACGGTCAACTACACTTTTAACAGCCTCCAACTGATCCGGCGAAATTTCGGGAATCTCCTCTGTGGTTTTCACCTGAATCGTCAGTTGTGCGCCACCCCGCAAATCGAGTCCCTGCTGGAGAGGAATCTTCACCAGCACCACAATTGCCAGAATGATCAGGACTAGAATCAGGGCTACTAACGAACGCTGTCTTTGCATAACTGTGACCCGCCGCAACAAATGCTATCTTAATCTGTTTCTACTCATATCTTGCACCATTTTCAGTAAGCCCCTACATTCCCCAAGAATTCAAGTTCTTGACTTATCCATTAAGTCCACGCTTTAGTGGAGCGAAATCCATATCCTCTGATGTAGGGTGGGCAAGAGTTACAAATCTTGAAACGCTTATGGTATCGTTTCTTGCTCTTGCCCACCGCAAGGTCTTTAGGTTTATCACCAATGCTGTCAGATCTCAATTTTAATTAAATCTGCAGTTCCAGCATCTTTTTTACTCCCTCAGCAATCTGCTGGGGTTGGACAATGGTTAAGCTTTCCAGTGTGCCATTATAGGGAGTGGGGATATCTTGAGATGATAGCCGCAAGACAGGAGCATCCAGTTCATCGAAGAACCGTTCATTGATTGATGCAGTCACCTCCGCCCCAATACCACCAGTTTTCATGCATTCTTCCACAATAATTACCCGATGGGTTTTGCGAATAGACGCGCCAATGGTTTCAAAATCCAAGGGCTTCAGGGAAATCAAGTCAATCACCTCTGGATCAAACCCTTCTTGTTCCAGGGACTTCACCGCCTGGGTGACGTGGTGACGCATCCGTGAGTAGGTAAGAATGGTAACATCTTCGCCCTCTCGGACAATTTCGGCTTTATCCAAAGGCAGTACATACTCCGTCTCTGGCAAATCTTCCTTTAAGTTATAAAGGAGAACATGCTCAAAGAACAAAACCGGATTATCATCCCGAATCGCCGCTTTGAGCAATCCCTTGCCATTGTAAGGAGTTGAGCAGGCGACAATTTTTAAACCCGGAACCGCTTGAAAATAGGCTTCGAGTCGTTGAGAATGTTCCGCCCCAAGCTGACGCCCCACCCCACCGGGTCCGCGAATCACCATGGGAATTTTGAAATTACCGCCAGACGTGTAACGCAGCATCCCAGCATTATTGGCAATTTGATTAAATGCCAGGAGTAGAAAGCCCATATTCATGCCTTCAATAATCGGTCGCAACCCCGTCATCGCTGCGCCCACGGCTAAACCTGTAAAACTATTTTCGGCAATGGGAGTATCCAAAACCCGCAGTTCACCGTATTTTTTATACAGATCCTTGGTAACTTTGTAGGACCCACCGTAGTGACCCACATCTTCACCGAGAACGAATACCGTGTCATCACGAGCCATTTCTTCATCAATAGCTGCACGCAATGCATTAAAAAAAAGTGTTTCTGCCATCAATACCTCACCAGAAGCGGCAAATGTCATCCTAGCATTGCCAATGCAACAGGGGAAGCTATAAGGCGGGGAGATGGGGAAGATGAGGGAGATGGGGGAGAATTGCCCAAGCACCAATCAAAGACCTGAAACTGCTTTTGAATTACCTGTTCCCTGTTCTCTGTTCCCTAACGAATGACGAATGACAAATGAAAACTATTTTACTATAAAAATTAAACTATTTAGGTTTTATTAATTAATAATATTTCATAAAACCAATTAGAATTTTCTATTGATAAGCCAGAGCAATAAATTTTGTTCATCGCTTTACCTCGTGAGACCCCAACCTCAGCGAAGCAGGTTGGGGAGGGATAGAGGTCAAACCGAACCACTCAATGTGGTGAGATTTGAACGGTCCAGGTGAAGGCACGACGATTAACCCCGTGCTTCGCTGCAACAACTGGACTTTTTTGGCGCTAAATTGCCCTAGTCGTTTCCAGTTAATATCGCTAACTGAAACTTGTTTCTCGGTGTCTCCAGAACACCAACCGATGTAAGTTTTTCCGGCTTTTTCGGCTATAACTTTGTCACCCTTTCTGAAGCCATGACGGGTAACTGTGCCGCCATACTTGCGCCGTTTACCCCCTTTAGAAGGAACACACAGGTGTAATTGTCTACGGCTAATTGGTGGTCTACGAATTATTGCAAACGGTGCAGGTGTGATTTGAACATCGCCACACCAGCTTCCGTGTTTGGCATTATTCGAGTACCACTCTCGCCATTGGGTAAACTCAAACGCGGCTAAAGTTACGCCGTCAACAGCATGAGTTGCAGGTGTCTGGTTAGCTTTGTTTTTCTTGTCTTTTTCTAGTCCTAACCACTGCCTAAGTTGACTGGTTCCGTTACCGTCTCGTTGCCATCCCCGATGGGTTAAAACGGGGGCTAATTCGGATAGCCAGTTAAGCATTTGCTTTTGCCCCACCATGACTGGAGAGAACCCAACACCAGACCGCGCTGATTTTCGCCCACTGGTTCTATCCACATCAGCCATGACTAATTCATAGTGAATGGCACTAATGGGGAACAGTTTAAACAACTCTTTGACTACCCGTAACTCTAGCTGTTTGTTAGCTCGGATTGAGGGTGGTAGTTTACCCTGTTTTCGGTTATCAAAGCGCTTCTGACGATGGCATCGTTCAGAATAGGGTAGTTTCCGGTTAATTCGTCTACCGCGTCTAGCTCGACGCATTACCCGTCGTAATTCCATCCGTTCCTTAACTGTTTTGAACGGTAAGGCTAGATGTCCCATCCAAAGGGTGAATAAACCCGACTGAACCCCGATCCCGGAATAAAGTTTCCCAGGATCTATGCCTACGGCTATAGGTTGAGTGTTTTCTTGAGTGTCAAAGGTTAACTGAATGCCAAAGCAATCTAAGTCGTTGTGTACCACTTTGGCTTTACCCTCCTTTAGCCAACGTCTAGCACGGCTAGGTTTGGTGGGCATTAGTGGTTTGCCTGATTTTGATAGAACTGGTACTCGTAACATAGGTGATAAACCTCACGAGTGAGTGTGTAGTCCCTTCCCGCATCTAAACTAAGATGTCCTAACTTGCAGGGCGACTTGACAAAAAGTCTTAGAGATAATCCGAACTAGGGAAGTATTCGGAAGTCTGTACCAAGTTTAGACTCAGTGCGGATATTCAACTCTTGCGTTGCTATATTTGTCTCTAGCAATCCCTAACAGAGCAGCGATAGCTAGGTTAGGGTTGTTGAATGTCAAAAAGGCAATCAATCATCAGGTTACTCTGCCTCTAAGAATTGTTTTTGAGTAAATTTTCTTAAAAGGGAGCGCAAAACTACAGATTTCTGTATACTGAATGACTGTGTGAGTGAAGGCAGTGCATTTTACAGCAGGACTATATTCAAGATCATGACTTTTTTTGGACTAGTTTGGACAACATCCTGGGTGAGCTGTTTGCTGGCATCCAGCCAAGGTCTATTCAGAGTACCCGATTATATTGCCAATGCTTTGCCTGCTAAAGTTTTATCCGTTGTTAACAGTCCACTCGAACAACCAACACCTCGTGTTTTTTCATCCCCAGTTTATTCAGAAGTCTGGTCTAACAAGTCTCAAGTAACGGCACTTGCCTATTCAGGATTAACTCATGATTTAAGTTTACCATTTCCCCTCGCCCAGACGGCTACGGTTGCGGCTCATCCATTTAGGGATAGCACAGCTCAACCTGTTACCTGTCCAGCCAAGTCAGATTCCCCGGATGATGGGGGTAAATCCAAATCCATCTATCCTTCTTCATCAGCTTCAGTAAATTATTCATCTGCCAATCGTCTCTCAAATGCTAGTCTACCCCAGAAAATCTGGAAAATGATCGAGAATTTATTTTCTTGGGGTCAACCCGTTGCCTCAAAAGACAAAATCTCGGCTGAGTCCATAGTTGTCATCAGCTCTCATTCTCAAACAGAACCTCGTGGCAGAAACAAGAGTCAGACAAGAAGGGGAAAACGAGGCTTTTTGCAATATACCCAAAGGAGTAATAAACTAGAACATTCAGCAGAGCAGCAGCAATTCCAGGTTGTGGTTAAAGGACGAGCGATTGCCCAATTGCCGACTCAAAAGCAAGCTGAACAGATGGCGCAAAATCTCACGCTGTTGTTTTGTGAGTCATCGGATGTATCTGAGATAAATTCATCGGTACGAGCCATGCTGTCTGATGGAATACCTGTAGTGAAGGCAGGCGATCGCGTATTATTCAAATTGGACGATATCTTAACTAAAGACTTAGATCAGCATCGAGAACTTCTCGCAATTGAATGGGCAAATAATTTGCGTCTAGCTTTAGGGCAATCACCATTAAGTTTGGCAGACGCCCAAAAGCAGATGTACAACTTAGTCGAAACTTCAAATACCATTGAAGGTGTAGCATCTTGGTACGGACCCTATTTTCATGGTCGGTACACGGCGACTGGAGAAATTTATGATCAGCACGATCTGACGGCGGCTCATCCTACCTTACCTTTTGATACCTATCTGAAGGTCAAAAATTTAGAAAATGGTCATAGTGTGATTGTCCGCATTAATGATCGCGGTCCTTATATTCCGGGTAGAACCCTGGATTTATCTCGACAAGCCGCTCGTTCTATTCAAAGTGAAAAGGTCGGAGTTATCCCCTTTGAAGCTACAGTTATGAAACCACGAGAAAGGATGAGGGAGGGATGAGACAGACAAGGAAGATAGGACGGGTGTGAGTCACATCCCTGGTGAGGTAAGAGACGGTAGTAGCGAAACCCGCCCCTACACAATCACGCGCCATGTCCGACTAGCGAGCGCGTTGGGTCACCAATCAACATCACATCACCAGTCAACAAATGACCAATGACATCACCAATCTTTAACTTGGCGTCAATGAAAATTCAGGACGCCTTGTGATTATTGGATTAATCGGAATAGCGATAATAAACTCTGATCCAACACCCGGTTGAGAACAACAAGTTAACTGACCCCCATGATTTTCTACAATAATTTGATAGCTAATTGATAAACCCAATCCGGTTCCCTTGCCCACGGGTTTGGTAGTATAAAATGGATCAAAAAGTTTTTGGCAGACCTCTTGACTCATCCCCGAACCATTATCAGCAATCCGAATCACAGCATGAGGTATTTTTTGGCAATAACTTGCTCCTGGTTTCTTGATACTAATATCTTGAACCTCCGTGCTAAGTCTGATTTGATGGGGAGTATCTCGACCTGAAGCTTCCAATACATCTACAGCATTCGTGAGCAAATTCATAAATACTTGATTAATCTGCCCAGCATAACAATCGACTGGGGGCAATGTGCCATAGTCTTTAATCACAGTAACTTCGGGATGCTCAACGCTAGGTTTCAGGCGATGTTGCAAAATCAAAAGAGTACTTTCAAGTCCTTCATGAAGATCGGCTGGCTTCATTTCATTTTGGTCAGCCTTGAGAAATTTTTGTAAGGATAAAACCACTTGGCGAATCCGGCTAGATCCCACCTTCATTGAATCCAAGAGTTTTGGCATATCTGCCATCAAGAAATCTAGATCAATTTCTGTGATTCGTTTCTGAATATCGGCTATCGGTTGAGGATAGTGAATACCGTAGAGTTCGACTAACTCCATTAAGTCGTGCAGATAACAGATGGCATAATCGATATTGCCGTAAATAAAACTGACAGGATTATTGATTTCATGGGCAACCCCAGCAACCACTTGCCCCAAACTTGACATTTTTTCTGTGTGAATCAGTTTGGTTTGAGCTTGTTGCAGCTTCTGTAATAAATCAGTGACGTAGTGAGTTTCTTCTGCCAACGCTGCTTCAGTTTGCTGGTGTAGGGAAATCTCTTGTTTGAGCCGCTGATTAATTTGCAACAGTTCAGCCGTTCGTTCGGCGACTCGTTTTTCCAACTCATCATTTGTTCGTTTTAGCGATTCCTGAGCGAGTTTGCGTTCTGTAATATCTCGTGTTACCCTAGCAAAACCACGTAATTGTCCGTCTTCCCCACGTAAGGCAGTAATCACAACATTAGCGAAGAATGTTGAGCCATCCTTACGCATTCGCCAACCTTCTTCTTCAACACGACCTTGCTGTGCGGCTATTTTTAAGGACTTACCGGGTTGTCCTTGGGCGATATCTTCAGGGGTATAAAAACAACGGACATGTTGACCCAGAATTTCTGCGGCGTGATATTGTTTAATTCTTTCAGCGCCAGGATTCCAGCTTACGATATTACCCTCTGGATCGAGCATGATAATGGCATAGTCTTTGACGCCATCGACCAATAAGCGAAACCGCTCTTCGCTTTCCCGGTGTGCGGCTTCAGCTTCCTTGCGCTGGGTATTATCACGAGCAACCGCATATAGTAAGTCCTGATTGGGGCATAGGGTGATGTTCCATGACAGCCATTTATAGGAGCCATCCTTGCAGCGGTAGCGATTTTCAAAGGAGACAATTTCCTCACAGTCCTTGAGCTTTTGCAGTTGCTTCAAGGTCATTTGCTGATCCTCTGGATGTACCCATTCAATCCAGGGTTGTGCTTGAAATTCCTGGGTACTATATCCCAGGATTCGCTCACACATCGGGTTAACTTGCTGCCAATAGCCATCAGGACTGGCAATGAAAAACAGATCGAGGGTCAGAGTTAAAAATTTGTCTTGATTACCACAAAACGCATGGTTCTTTTGTGTTATATCTCCCTGAGATTTAAGAATAGGGGGTTCTGCTGTTTGGATGATCATCGATTACTTACCTGATTGATGAGACTCAATTGTGCGAGTGAGAGCAACTCGAAATGGTACTACATTTCTTTCATAGCCTAAACCGACTTGGCTGAGTCGCTATATTATCCGGAAAAGCCTAATAACAGCTTGAAGTCTGAAGTCTGTCTGTTTTTTGGCAAAAGCTGTTTTGGTCAGGCAAGCAGATACACCCTTGAGTTATGATAAAGCTTTTGGATTGTTATCGCTAGGTTTATTTTCTCAAGTAAGAGACAAAAGACAAATCAAAACTTAGACAATTAGCCAGGGAAGCCAGATGGCTAAACTCAGTAAGCTGAGAAATAGAATGGGTAAAGTAAGAATTAGGCTGAGGCGAATATAGTAAAACCAATGCAGGCGCAAACCTTTACGCGCTAAAATCTTGAACCAAATTAACGTTGATAAACTGCCCAGAGGAGTAATTTTTGCCCCAAGGGTACATCCAATTACATTAGCGTACTCCATTACTTCCCGAATGGCTGGATCACTCCCGGTTGTGTCGGAAATTGCTATGGCGTTGAGCAACACGGTGGGTAAATTTTGAAATAGGTTTGATAGCCCAGTTGCGAGAAAGCCTGTTCCTATTGCTGTCAGGGTTAACCCCCAACTGGAGAGGGTTTCTAGCTGATGGGTGATAGCATGACTCATCCCAAAGTAACCTAAACCTAGGACGAAAAAATACATCAGGACGCTAAACCCGATCAATTGCCAGGGAATGTCATGGTAAACCTTGCCCACAGAAATAGTCGGTGTGGTATTGGAGGGAAACCAACGTCCCGCCAATGCTAGCAGAATCAACGCAGCGATCGCAGGAACGATACAAGTTGGCAGAGAATGTTCTTGGGTCATCCAGTATGCCAGAGGTAGACTGCCTAGGATAACCATACCCCATCGACAAACCAACGGATCACGAATGGCATGGTGTGGTGGTGGGAGGTGAGTTAGATCGTAGGTGCATCGAATGTCACGATGGAAGTAGAACCAGAGGAGCGCTAAACTCGTTGCGATCGCGACCAGTGTTACCGGGGTCATGACCAGCACATAGCGAAAACCAGAAGCCCCCAAGTAGTCTACCGCAAGCAGATTGACTGGATTGCTCACAGGGAACAATAAGCTAGCCGCTTCAGTGATAAAACTAACCGTAAATACAAAAGCGAATGCGGTTTTAGCCCCCAAGCGTAGTAGAACAAGAATCTCCATCACCGGAGCAATCCAGATTAATGCCATACCCACATTGGTCAAAACAATCGTTCCCAATGCTCCCAAAAGTGCGAACAAAAGGAACAGTAGACGCCCTTGACCTATCCCCAGAACCGCTAATTGTAGCACTAACCCTCGCCAAAACCCAGCTTGCTCCAAAATCCGGCACAGAATGAGTAGGGCAATCAACGTTATGGTAGTGTTTCCCACCGTTGCACTAATCGCGAGAACCTCGGTAAAGGACACACCGCTAATTGGGGTAAACATCGTCCCTGTCAATGCACCCAATCCGATTCCCAATCCTTGCAGTTGCCAGATAATCAGGATGAGCGTGAAAAGAAAAATCAATAGTGCCACAAAAAGAAGCCTGTTTGAGCGCAGATAACCCTTTAGCATCAATATTCTATGGTTTGTCGCCCTAATCCTGTCTTAATGTATATCCGTGACGCCACTGAGGCAGATTTGCCTGCGATCGTGGAGATTTACAATTCGGCTGTCCCCAGTCGTATTGCCACCGCCGATCTGGAACCTATCTCGGTTGAAAGCCGTATCGCTTGGTATCAAGAACATACACCAACCAGACACCCCCTTTGGGTCATGGACTGCCATGAACGATCTAATTCTACAGGTCAAATTGCTGGGTGGCTCAGTTTTCAGTCTTTCTTAGTACGCCCAGCCTACCATGCTACAGCTGAACTTAGCGTCTACGTGTCTCCTGATTTCCGGCGTCGAGGGATAGGAGAACAACTGCTGCAACGAGCCATCAAGCACAGTCCCAAGGTAGGACTCAATACTTTAGTTGCCTTAATCTTTGCTCACAACCAACCCAGCCTGCAACTCTTTCAAAAATATGGCTTCCAACGCTGGGGTTATTTACCTCAAATAGCGGATATGGGTTCAATTGAGCGTGACTTGGTAATTATGGGACGTCGAGTATGTTGATTTATCATTTGTTATTCGTCGTTCGTCATTTGTCATTTGTTGATTGAGGAAAGGTAGATACGTGCTTTTGAAGCGTCTGTAGGGGCTGGTTTAAGGACAAGCACTAATTGTTTTACCTAACTTTTTGGCAAAACCCGCCCTTATTCAGTTTTAATTTATAGCAGTCGCCATCCTGTTCCCTGTTCCCTATTTCCTGTTCCCTTTAATTACCTTCTCAACCAAATCAGGATGACGAATTCTGACCCAATCCGGAAATGCTAGATACGGATCATCAGTTAGCTGACGTTTTAACAGCTCAATGATATCATCTACTTCATTGACCAAATCAAATACAAAAATATTAAATTTCATCGTCTGATTGACATTAAAATCCAGTGCCAAGAAATGTTCAATGTCAATATCTTTTCCTAATCCCAAAACAAAAAACTTAATATCTTTATGATCCTCAATTTTGGTACATGCTGAAGAAATACATTGAACAAAGCCCTCTTCGTCATCAAACTGACCATCCGTATAAATAATAAAAAAGGCTCCCTTCCCCTTAGGTTTTCCTTCGGTTAAGTAGGTGTTTACACAATGATTTAAAGTCGGAGAAACAAAGGTTTTGGTTTTGGGTTTATTTTTGACAAACAGCTTCCAAACTTGAGATGCATCGTTAATCACAATGGGTTGAGGTTTAACTGTTTGTAAGGATTCAGGTTCACCCTTGTGAGTGAAAAGGTTGCCTTGATTATTAGGGGTGGAGCCAGAGTCTTACCCAAGA